>NZ_JBHXTL010000076.1:23386-49419 GCF_042677365.1 Kitasatospora sp. NPDC127116 | reverse complement strand
CGGACGCGGGCGGCTCGCTGGCGCACGGGCTGGTCGCGGACGAGGTGGCGGAGCTGGTGAAGGCGGGGCTGAGCCCGGCGCAGGCGCTGTCGGCGTAGGCCGATAGGGTGGCGACCATGGCACCGCGTCCACTGAACGAGATCGTCGAGCCCGGCTGGGCCACCGCCCTGGAACCCGTCGCCGGACGGGTCGCCGCGATGGGCGACTTCCTGCGCGCCGAACTGGCCGCAGGCCGAACCTACCTGCCCTCCGGCCCGAACGTGCTGCGGGCCTTCCAGCAGCCCTTCGCCGACGTGCGGGTGCTGATCGTCGGGCAGGACCCGTACCCGACGCCCGGCCACGCCGTCGGGCTCAGCTTCTCGGTGGCGCCGGAGGTGCGGCCGATCCCGGCGAGCCTGATCAACATCTACCGGGAGTACGGCACCGACCTGGGCCTGCCGCAGCCGTCCAACGGGGACCTCACCCCGTGGACGCAGCAGGGCGTGCTGCTGCTCAACCGCGTGCTCACCGTGCAGCCGCGCAAGAGCGGCCAGCACCGCGGCAAGGGCTGGGAGGCGGTCACCGAGCAGGCGATCCGGGCGCTGGTGGCACGCGGCGGCCCGTTGGTGGCGATCCTGTGGGGGAGCGACGCCCGCAACCTGCGCCCGCTGCTGGGCAACGTCCCGTCGGTGGAGTCGGTCCACCCCAGCCCGATGTCGGCCGACCGCGGCTTCTTCGGTTCGCGGCCGTTCAGCCGGGCGAACGAGCTGCTGGTGCGGCAGGGGGCGCAGCCGGTGGACTGGCGGCTGCCGTAGCAGAACTGGGTCAGCGCAGAACGCCAATCTCACTCCAACGAGTGAAATGACTTTCTGTGTTACTCATGTGACGGATTGTTCGAGAAGACTGGCGGCTCATCGTTTCATCTGTGTGGGGGTATCGCCATGTCTTCTCGCCGAATCGTTTCCGCCGCCGCGGCCACCGCCGTGGTGGCGAGCACCCTGCTCACCGCCGCGCCCGTCCACGCGGCCGAGCCCGCCCCGTCACCCGGCAAGGCGCGCGCCGTCACCGCCGAACTCGACCTGGACGTCAGCCTGTTGAACAAGGCGGTGGACGTCCCGGTGAACATCGCGCTGAACAAGGTGGAGTCGCCGGCGCAGCGCGACGGATCGATCCTGACGGCCACGGTGGCCGGGGTCGACCAGACCGGCCCGGTCGAGCTCGTCAAGGCCGACATCGGCAAGTCGGTGACCAGGGTCGACGCCAAGGGCGCCACCGCCTCCGTCAAGCTGGTCAACGCCGACGTGCACGCCCCCGGGCTGCCCACCACCGCGCTGCTCGGCCTGGAGGCGATGAGCGCCGAGGCGACCTGTCCGGTCGACGGGCAGCCGACCGCCGACGTGGTCGCGCCGGTCAAGCTCAGCGTGCTCGGCAAGCCGGTCACCGTCGGCGTGTACGGCCCGACCAAGGTGGACGTGCCGCTGGTCGGCAGCGTCTCGGTGGAGTTCTCCAAGAAGACCGTCACCACGACCACCGCCGCCGCCTCCGCCCTGGAGGTGCAGGTGGAGGTGAACCCGCTCAACCTGAACGTCGCCAAGGTCACCGGGAAGGTCACCGTCGCCTCGGTGAGCTGTGAGAAGCCCTCCGCGCCCTCGACCGCCCCGACCGGCCCGACCACCCCGACCGGCCCGGCCACCACGGGTACCGCGGGCACCGCGCCCGCCGCTCAGCCGGTCGCCGACACCACCACCTCGCGGGCCGCCGGTCCGCAGGCCGCGGTGGAGAAGTCGGAGAAGGCGGAGAAGCTGGCCGCCACCGGCGGCAGCAGTGCCACCGGCCCGCTCGCCGCGGGGGCCGCCGCCCTGGTCGCGGGCGGGGCGGCCGCGCTGTGGGCCACCCGGCGCCGTCGCGCCGCGCACGCCCGTCGTCACTGACCATGTCCGCGCCGTCACCGACGGCACCCGGAACGGCGGGAGTGCCACCCCCGGCACTCCCGCACCGTGACCGTGCCAATGCGGACGGTTGGTTCACATGCGCGTTACACGAGAGGAACAACCGGGAAACGGCGGCTTGCAACGCTACGCGGGCACCCACCACCCAGCAATGCGAGGGACACGACGTGGCAATCAAGGCCGAGTACATCTGGATCGACGGCACCAAGCCGACCGCGAAGCTCCGTTCCAAGACTCGCGTCCTGCCCAACGCCGACAAGATCCCCACCTGGGGCTTCGACGGTTCCTCGACCAGCCAGGCCGAGGGCCACGCCTCGGACCGCGTGCTGGACCCGGTGCGGGTGGTGCCGGACCCGATCCGCGGCGGCGACAACATCCTGGTCCTCTGCGAGGTCCTGGAGACGGACGGCACCCCGCACGTCTCCAACACCCGCGCCCTGCTGCGCGAGGTCGCCGAGAAGTACGCCGCGCAGGAGTCGATCTTCGGCATCGAGCAGGAGTACACCTTCTTCAAGGGCTCCCGCCCGCTCGGCTTCCCGGAGGGCGGCTTCCCGGCCCCGCAGGGCGGCTACTACTGCGGCGTCGGCGCCGAGGAGGTCTTCGGCCGCGAGATCGTCGAGCTGCACCTGGACCGCTGCATCGACGCCGGCCTGGCCATCTGCGGCATCAACGCCGAGGTCATGCCCGGCCAGTGGGAGTTCCAGATCGGCCCGGTCGACGCGCTGACCGTCTCCGACGACATGTGGATCGCCCGCTACCTGCTGTACCGCACCGCCGAGGAGTTCGGCATCGACGCCACCCTGGACGCCAAGCCGGCCCGGGGCGACTGGAACGGTGCGGGCGCCCACACCAACTTCTCCACCAAGGCGATGCGCGAGGGCTACGACGCCATCATCACCGCCTGCGAGTCGCTCGGCGCCTCCCAGGAGAAGGTGCTGGAGCACGTCAGCCAGTACGGCGACGACATCCAGTCCCGCCTCACCGGCAAGCACGAGACCGCCCCGTGGAACGTCTACAGCTACGGCGTCTCCGACCGCGGCGCCTCCGTGCGCATCCCGTGGCAGGTCGAGGTGGACAAGAAGGGCTACATCGAGGACCGCCGCCCGAACGCCAACGTCGACCCCTACGTCGTCACCCGCCTCCTGATCAACACCTGCTGCGCGGCCCTGGAGAAGGCCGGCCAGGTCTGATCCACCGCCGTACCCGGCCACCCGTACCACGTCACGCCCGCAGGCCCCCTCCCGGTGCAGGAGGGGGCCCGCGGGCGTTGCGGCGTCGGGGTGTCCGGGGGCGGGGCCGGGAGTCCGGGGGCTTGATCGGGGTGGGGGAGACGCGGAGAATCGGGGCATGACTGCTCCGGGCCGCCCCCTTCTCGTGCGCAGGCTGCACGTGGACCTGGGGCGGGTGTGGGCGGACGGGTGTCGCCGCGAGTGGGTTCCGACAACCGACCGCAGGCAGCACCGGCCCCAGGAGTGTGTCCGTCCATGGCTCTCACCTTCCACTGGTTCCTCCCCACCAACGGCGACAGCCGGCTGATCGTCGGCGGCGGGCACGGCTCCACGCCCGGCGCCGCCGGGTCGGACCGGCCACCGGGCATCGGCTACCTCGGCCAGATCGCCCGCAGCGCCGAGCAGTTGGGCTTCGAGGGCGTGCTCACGCCGACCGGGGCCTGGTGCGAGGACGCCTGGCTGACCACCGCGATGCTGAGCCAGGTGACCGAGCGGCTGAAGTACCTGGTGGCGTTCCGGCCCGGGCAGATCAGCCCGACGCTGGCCGCGCAGATGGCCGCGACCTACCAACGGCACTCCGGCGGGCGGCTGTTGCTCAACGTGGTGACCGGCGGGGAGTCCGCCGAGCAGCGCGCCTTCGGGGACTTCCTGGACAAGGACGCCCGGTACGCGCGGACCGGGGAGTTCCTGGACATCACCCGACGGCTCTGGGCGGGGGAGGCGGTCGACCACCACGGGCCGCACCTGCGGGTCGAGGGCGCGCGGCTGAACCGGCTGCCGGACCCGGTGCCGGCGGTGTACTTCGGCGGCTCCTCCCCGGCCGCCGGCGACGTCGCGGCCCGGTACGCGGACGTCTACCTGACCTGGGGCGAGCCGCCCGCCCAGGTCCGGGAGAAGATCCGCTGGATCCGCGAACTGGCCGCCGCCCGGGGCCGGACCGTCCGGTTCGGCATCCGCCTGCACGTGATCACCCGGGACACCGCCGCGCAGGCCTGGGCGGAGACCGAACGGCTGCTCGCCGCGATGGACCCGGCCCGGGTGCGGCAGACCCAACGGGCGCTCGCCGAGAGCGAGTCGGAGGGCCAGCGCCGGATGCTCGCGCTGCACGGCGGCTCCGCACAGCGGCTGGAGGTGTACCCCGGCCTCTGGGCCGGCATCGGCCTGCTGCGCGGCGGCGCCGGGACGGCACTGGTGGGCAGCCACCGGGAGGTCGCGGACCTGATCTGCGAGTACCACGCGCTGGGCATCGACGAGTTCGTGCTGAGCGGAATGCCGCACCTGGAGGAGGCGTACTGGTTCGGGGAGGGCGTGCTCCCGCTGCTCGCCGCCCGCAACCTGTGGGACCGCCCGTGACGCCGGGGGCCGGCGCGGGCCGGGCGGTGCGGCCGGGACGCCCCGGGGCTCCGCCCGGCCGATCGCGGCCGGGACACCCAGGGGCTCCGCCCGACCGATCGCGGCCGGCAAATCGCTGGTCAAGCGCCCTCGCCGGACCGAGAATTCATGGCATGACCCAGCAGCCCCTGCTCCTGCTCGACGTGGACGGACCGCTCAATCCCTACGCCGCGCCGAAGCGGAGGCCCGAGGGCTACGCCACCCACCGGCTGCGCCCCTCCTGGTGGGTGGCGAAGCAGGAGCACCTGGCGGCGGTCCAGGCCCGGCAGGCGACCCGCGCCAAGCACGCCAAGCCGCCCGCCGTCCGGGTCAAGCCGCTGCGGGTCTGGCTCAACCCCTCCCACGGCGAGGCGCTGCTGGCGTTGCCGTACGAACTGGTGTGGGCCACCGGCTGGATGGGCGAGGCGAACACCCACATAGGCCCGCACCTCGGCCTGCCCGAACTGCCGTACATCCGCTGGTCCGACCTGTTCGGGGTGAACGCGGACGGGCTGCACTGGAAGACCAGGGACGTGGTCGCCTGGGCCGCCGGGCGCCCGTTCGTCTGGGTGGACGACGAACTCGGCCCGCAGGACGAGGAGTGGATCGCCGCCCACCATCCCGGGCGGGCGCTGGCCCTGCACGTCACCCCCCGGATCGGCCTGCTGGCCGAGGACTTCGCCACGCTACGGGATTGGGCGGAGGGGTGTGCCGTTCCGGGGGCGTGAACGCAGAAGGGTGGGGCGCGCGGAGTGTGAACGCTCGGGCGGAATGCG
The DNA here is from genome assembly GCF_042677365.1 of Kitasatospora sp. NPDC127116. NCBI lineage: Bacteria > Bacillati > Actinomycetota > Actinomycetes > Kitasatosporales > Streptomycetaceae > Kitasatospora > Kitasatospora sp. NPDC127116. The sequence continues at coordinate 44,115 of NZ_JBHXTL010000076.1, read as the reverse complement.
CCGTGCGCCCCGTTGTGCTCGGGGCGCCGCCCTTTCTACCGTCCCGTCATGACCATTCTCACGGAGCCCATCGGCAGCATCCCCCGGCCGAGCACCCTGCTCAATGCCCTGACCGAAAACGCCGAAGGGCGGCTGTCCGACGCCGACCTGAAGAAGCTCCAGGACGAGGCCACCGCCGACACCCTGGCCAGGCTGGCGGAGCTCGGCTGCCCAGTCCTGGTGGACGGCGAGCAGGCCAAGCCGAGCTTCGTCACGTACCCCCTCGCCGGGCTGACCTCCCTCGCCGGGGACGGCGCCGTCATCCCCTTCGCCGACGGGCACACCCGGCAGCTCCCGCGGCTGACCGCCGGACCCTTCCGGTACCGCGTCCGTGCCGAGACCTACCTGCGCGAAGCCCTGCGCCACACCTCGCAGCCCGTCAAGCAGGCCGTCATCGCACCCTCCGCGCTCAGCCTGCTCTACCCGGCCGACGGCATCGACGGGTACTCGCGTGAGAACTTCCTGAAGGACCTGGCCGACGAGGCCGAGGCCGACATCCGCGGCTGCCTGGACGCGGGCGCCCACGTCGTCCAACTCGACTTCACCGAGGCCCGGTTGTCGCTCAAGCTGGACCCGTCGGGCAGCCTGCTGGACGACTTCGTGGCCCTCAACAACCAGGTGCTCGACCGGTTCACCGAGGAGGAGCGGGCCCGCCTCGGCGTGCACACCTGCCCGGGCGGGGACCAGGACTCCACCCACAGCCTGGACGTCGACTACGCCGAGCTGCTGCCGAAGCTCTTCCGGCTCAAGGTCGGCAACTTCTACGTGCAGCTGGCGAGCGAGGCCGACCCCGACCGCGTGCTCGCCGTCATCGCGGATCAACTCCGCCCCGGAATCCGGGTGTTCGTCGGGGTGACCGACCCGATCGACCCCAGGGTGGAGAGCCCGGAGGAGGTGCGCGACCGGGTGCTGGCCGCGGCCCGGCACATCCCGGTCGACCAGCTCGGCACGACCGACGACTGCGGATTCTCGCCGTTCGCCGACGACGCCTCCACCTCGCGGGACACCGCCTTCGCCAAGATCGCGGCGCGGGTGAAGGGCACCGCCATGGCGGCGGAGGCGCTCGGGCTCCGGTAGCGCTCGTCGCGTCGGTGCGGGCTGAGCTGTTTGCGCGTCGGGCCGGCCGGCCGCCTGGCCGTCCGTTCGTCAGTTCGGCTGCCCGTCCGCCCGTCCGCCCGTCCGGCCTGATGGGCGGACGGGCGCGGCGGACGGGCAGGCGGCGGGCGGCCGGAGGGCGCCGGTGTCGCGCCGGTCAGGCCGAACCGAGCACGGCCTCAAGGGCGTTGAGGAATCGGTCGGTGGTCTCCTCGTCCCGGACGGCGATCCGCAGCCACTCCTCGCCCAGCCCCGGGAAGGTGTCCCCGCGCCGGACGGCGAAGCCGTGCTCGCGCAACCGCTGCCGGACGGTCGCCGCATCCGGCAACCGGACCAGGACGAAGGAAGCGGCCGGCTCGCCGTACAGCCGCACCGACGGGAAGGCGGCCAGGCCCTTCACCAAGTGCTCGCGCCGGAGCGCCAGTTCGGCCGCGGCCAGCTCGGCCTCGGCGAGCGCCGCCGGGCCACTGCACACCTCGGCGGCGGCCAGTGCCGGGGTGGAGACCGGCCAGAGCGGCTGGGCGGCGCCGAGGTCGGCGATCAGCGGGGCGGGCCCGAGCACATAGCCGATCCGCAGTCCGGCCAGCCCCCAGGTCTTGGTGAGGCTGCGCAGCACGACGACCCGGCCGGGCAGATCCCGGACGGAGGCGAGGGACTCCCGCTCGCCCGGCACGGTGTCCATGAACGCCTCGTCCACCACCAGGGTGCGCCCGGGTCGGGCCAGCGCGGTGACGGCCTCGGCGGGGTGCAGCACGGAGGTCGGGTTGGTCGGATTGCCGAGGACGACCAGGTCCGCCTCCTCGGGGACGGCGCCCAGCCTGAACCCGTCCTCGGGGGAGAGCAGCACCCGGTGCACCCGGTGCCCGGCGTCCCGCAGGGCCGCCTCCGGTTCGGTGAACTGCGGGTGCACCACGGCGATGTGACGTGGAGTCAGAACCCTTGCCAGCAGGACGAAGGCCTCCGCGGCCCCCGAGGTGAGCAGCACCTCCTCGACCGGGCGGGCGTGCCGGGCGGCCACCGCGGCGCGAGCGGCGCTCTGGTCGGGGTAGGCGGCGAGGTCGCCGAGGGTGGCCGCGAGGTGCTCGCGCAGCCATGCCGGGGGAGTGCCGGTGCGGACGTTGACGGCGAGGTCGACCAGGCCGAGCCCGTCGGCGCGCACCTCGGCGTCGCCGTGGTGGCGCAGGTCGGGTTCGGGGGCGGTCACGCGGGGTCTCCTTGCGGGTGCTTCGGGTGCTTCGGGTTTCGGGCGGCTTGGGTGGCTCAGGTGGTTCGGCCGGTGCCGGTCGGGGCTGGTGGTGCCGGCTGTGCGGCCGGTGTCGGTGCCGGCGTCGGGGCCGGTGCCGGGGTCGGGGTCGGTGGCGGCGGGTCCGCGTCCACGTCGAGCGGCGCGAGGTGTCCGCGCGCCGCCGTCCGGGCGATCGCGACCGTGGCCCGCGCCGACTTCCGCTTGGTGACCACGAGCCGGCCGCCCGGCGCGCTCGCCAGTGCCGCCGCCTCGGCCACGCTTGCGGTGCCGACAGCCGTACCGACGGTGGCGGAGGGGTTCGGCACCGGCACGCCCGCCAGTACCTCGGGCGGGTGCTCGTCCACGGGCACCCCGGCGAGGTGGTCGGCCGCCCAGCGCACCGCCGGGTGGTCCGCCCTGCCCGTCACGGTGGCCAGCCGGGCCACGGCGGATGGCGTCAGGCCGGTCTCCCGGAGGGTGTCCGTGAGCAGTCGCAGGACCTCGGTCCGTTCGGCGCCGCTGCTCGCGCCGATCCCCACCACCAGAGTGCGGGGGGCGCCGGCGACCGGTTCGCTCACGTGCCGCACCTTTCGTCCCGAACTCCGGTGATCCCACCACGCCCGGCCGGAACGGGTCAATCGCGGTGGGTGTGACGTCCGACGCCGGTCCTCCGTCGGTGCCGGGTCCGCCGTCCGTGCCGGGTCCGCCGTCCGCGCCGTCCGCCCCGGGTCCGCCGCGGCGCGGCAGCTGTTCGCCTGTTCTTCATCTGCGTTGTGCGGTACACGACACCACGGCGCTTCTACTGTTCTCGGCGCTCCCGCCCAGGAATCCCCGACCTCCGGAGGACCCCATGGCCTTCGCACGACTGCGCGCCCCCGGAACCCTCGCCCCCGGCAGCCGCCCCCGGCCCCGTCCCCGGCCGCGCTCCGCGGCCGCCGTCGGCCGCACCGGAATCCGGAACTGACGGCCGTGTACGTCGCGGACTCGCGCAGCTCGAAGGTCCCCGCCGGGCCGTCCCCCGCCGGGCCGTCCCCCGCCGGGCCGTCCCCCGCCGCGCCGGCCACCGCCGGGCCGGCCGCGGGCCCGGTGCGGCGGGGCGCCGTGCCCGGGGCGGTGGTCGCCCTCGGTGCGGTCAGCCTGGTCACCGACATCTCCTCGGAGATGGTCACCGCCGTCCTCCCGCTCTACCTGCTCACCGGTCTCGGCCTCTCCCCGCTCGGCTTCGGTCTGCTCGACGGCATCCAGAACGGCTTCAGCGCACTGGTCCGGCTGGTCGGCGGCCACCTCTCCGACCGCCGCGGCCGCGACGGCGCGGCCCGCCACAAGACCGTCGCGGCCGTCGGGTACGGGCTGTCCGCGCTGTGCCGGCCGCTGCTGCTGTTCGTCCACACCGTGCCGCTGATCGGCGCCGTGATCGCCGTCGACCGCACCGGCAAGGGCCTGCGCACCGCCCCCCGGGATGCGATGATCTCGCTCGCCACCGAACCCGCCCACCGCGGCCGGGCGTTCGGGGTGCACCGGGCGATGGACACGGCCGGCGCCCTGCTCGGGCCGCTCACCGCGTTCCTGGTGCTGCGGCTGGCCGGCGGCCCGCTGCTCGCCGATGGCGGCGAGCGGCACGGCTACGACGCGGTGTTCGCGGTCAGCGCGTGCGTCGCGGCGCTCGGGGTGCTGATCCTGCTGCTGTTCGTGCCGAACCGGCAGCAGGGTGACGACTTGTCGACTTCCGCCCCCTCGCTGCGCGACAGCCTCACCCTGCTGCGGCTGCCGGGGCTGCGCCGGCTGACGCTCTGCGCCGTCCTGCTCGGCCTCACCACCGTCAGCGACTCCTTCCTCTACCTGCTCGTCCAGCGCCGGCTGGACCTGCCCGTCGGCCTCTTCCCGCTGCTGCCGCTGGGCACCGCCGCCGCCTTCCTGCTGCTCGCCGTCCCGCTCGGCGCGCTCGCCGACCGGATCGGCCGCCACCGGCTCTTCCTCGCCGGGCACGGGGTGCTGCTGCTCGCGTACGGGCTGCTGCTGTCACCGCTGCGCGGGCTGCCGGCGGTGCTCTGCGTGCTGGTGCTGCACGGGACCTTCTACGCGGCCACCGACGGCGTGCTCGCCGCCGCGGCCGCCGACGCCGTACCCGCCGAGCAGCGCGGCGCCGGGCTCGCCCTGGTCGGCACCGGACAGGCGCTGGCCCGGTTCGCCTGCTCGCTGCTGTTCGGCGCGCTGTGGGGGGTGGTCGGCGGCCCGGCGGCGCTGGGCTGGTCGGCGGGGGCGCTGGGGCTGTGCGTGCTCGGCGCGGCGGCGGTGCTGCGCCCGTCCGGACCCGCCGCGGGGCCGGCCGGGCCCGTCACGGGGCGGCCCGGGCCCGCCGCCGGTCAGCCCGTCCCCGTTGCGGAGCAGCCCGGACCCGTCGCCGCGAAGACCCCGGAGGAGACCCGATGAACCTGCGGAACCGCACCAGGATGATCATCCTGCTGGTCGCCGTCGTGCTGCTCGGCGCGGTCGGCACCGGGGCCGTGCTCAACGCCGCCGACCGCACCGCCCGCCGGGACCAGGCCCAGCCCGGCGGGCCGTCCGTCACGCCCGGCCCGGTGTCACTACAGGTGCAGTCCGGCGGACGACAGCTGTTGTTCCGCAACATGGCCTGGGGCCCGCACCGGGACGAGATCACCTCCGTCGCCGCTGATCGGCCCGACGGCCCGCGCACCGCCTCCGGCGTCCAGTGCCTGCGCTTCCACGCCGCCGCCGGCACCGGCATCTGCCTCCAGGCCCAGCACGGCGCGCTGGAGGACACCTACCGCGCCGTCGTCCTGGACGACCACCTGCGCGAGCTCCGCTCGTTCCCGGCGGCCGGCATCCCCACCCGCTCCCGGGTCTCCCCGTCCGGGCACCTCGCCGCCTGGACGGTCTTCGTCAGCGGCGACTCGTACGCGGGCAGCGACTTCTCCACCCGCACCTCGATCGTGGACGTCCGGGACTGGAACCTGCGGGAGAACCTGGAGGACTTCTCGGTCGTCCTGGACGGCCACCCGTACCAGGCGCACGACATCAACATCTGGGGCGTCACCTTCGCCGACGACACCACCTTCTACGCCACCCTCGCCAGCGCCGGGCGGACCCACCTCGTCCGCGGCGACCTCGCCGCCCGCACCCTCACCACCCTGCACGACAACGTCGAGTGCCCCTCGCTCTCCCCGGACGGCACCCGCGTCGCGTACAAGAAGCGCGCTCCCGGCCTGCCCGCCGACGCCCCGTGGCGGCTGTACGTGCTCGACCTCGCCACCATGACCGAGACCGCCACCGCCGAGCAGCGCAACATCGACGACCAGGCGCTCTGGTCCGGCGGGGGCACCCTGGTCTACGCCCTGCCCGGCGACTACGGCGCCGACCTGTGGACCGTCCCGGCGGACGGTTCGGGCAGCGCGCAGCCGGTCACCAGGGCTGCGGTCGCCCCCGCCTACCTGGGCTGAGGAACTCTCGGCTACGGTCCCACGTCGAGCAGAGTGCGACGTCCTGATCAGGCGTCCTGAACGAACGGGGGAGCGAGACAACCGTGGACGGCATTCCACCCGAGCGCACGGTGACCGACTCCTGGCCCGCGCTGCACGGCCGCCCGGTCCTGCGGCGCACCGTCGCCGTCGGGCTGGTGCTCTGCGTGTCCGTCGCCGCCGCCCTCGTGGTGCGCGGCGTCAACGCGCTCACCGCCGGCGGCACCGGCCGCGAGACCGACCGCGACCGCGCCGAACGCCTGGCCGGCCTGCACCCGTCCCAGCATCCCGGCGTCGGCCGCTTCTACGTCCCGGTCGGCGCCGTCTACACCCACACCTCCGGCGGCGCCCCGGTCGCCTACCTGCACTACCGCCTCGGCGGCGGCAGGGCCCCCGGCCTCGGTGACTTCCTCAGTGCCTACGACCTCCCCTCACCCGGGCCGGCCGCCCCGCTCCCGGCCGACCTGCTCGCCGCCCTCGGCGGCGACGAGCCGGCCGAGGCCCCGGAGCTCCCCGAGTCCGCGCCGACGCCCGCGCCCGGCCCGTCCGCCACCGCCGACCCCGCCGCCGCGCCCACCGAGAGCCCGTCCCCGGACGCCGAGCCCACCGACCCGGCCGGGCCCTCCGACCCCACCGCCGCCGCCCCGGACTCCGGCGACCCCGATGCCGACCCCGAGGACCCCGCCGTCGAACCGGCCCCCGCGGCCGCCCCGGACGAGCCCACCCCCGACGACCCCGCCCCCGCCCCGCTCCCCACCCCGACCTGGACCCCCACCCCGACCCCCACCGACCTCCCCACCCACGCCCCCACCGCCCGCCGCATCTACGTCGCCACCATCCCCGGCGGCCTGCCCGGCGCCGCCGACATCTACATCCGCGCCACCGGCTGACCCGCCGCCCGGGGGCCGGGTTCCGCCGTCCGCGCGGCCCGTCCGTCGTCGCTCGCCGCCCGCCGAACACGCCTGCGCCCCGCCGGGACGGCGGGGCGCAGGCGTTCAGGGAGATGCCGGCCTGGGGGAGGAGCCCGGTCAGCGGGCGGTGGCCGGTTCGGGCCGGGGGGTGGGCGCGGTGGTCGGTGCCGGTGCCGGTGCCGGTGCCGGGGTGCGGCGGGCGGGGGCCTGGCCGACGAGCATGGCGGCGAGGGCGAGGAGAAGGCCGAGGAGCTGCCAGGGGGTGAGGGTCTGGCCGAGGACGACGAGGCCGCCGAGGGTGGCGACGACCGGGTTGATCAGGCCGAGGAAGGATGCCGGGCCGGCGCCGAGGTGCTCGATGCCGCGGAACCAGAGGAAGTAGCCGAGCGCGGTGCCGAACAGGCCGAGGTAGGCGAAGCCGGCCAGGTTGGCGGCGCTGAGGGCGGGCGGCGCGCCCTCGACCACGGCGGCGAGCGGCACGAGGAAGACCGAGCCGGCCAGGAGCTGCCAGGCGGTGAGGTCGAGCAGGGTGGCGCCCTCGGGGCGGCCCCAGCGGCGGGTGAGGACGGTGCCCATGGCCATCAGGGAGATCCCGGCGACCATCGAGGCGATCCCGACGCCGTCCAGCCGGGCGCCGCTCTTGAGCACCAGCAGGGCCACTCCGCCGACCCCGACCAGTCCCGCGATCACCGCCCGCCGTCCGGGCCGCACCCGCAGCACGCCGATCGAGAACCCGGCGACGAGCAGCGGCTGGATCGCCCCGATGGTGGCGGCGACGCCGCCGGGCAGGCGGTACGCGCCGACGAACATCAGCGGGAAGAACAGCCCGATGTTGAGCATCCCGAGTGCGGCCGCGCGCCCCCACCAGCGCCCCTTGGGAAGTCGGCGGCCGATCAGCAGCAGGAGCAGTCCGGCCGGCAGGGCGCGCAGGGCGGCGAGCAGCAGCGGGCGGCCCTCGGGCAGCAGCTGGGTGGTGACGAGGTAGGTGGTGCCCCACGCGGCCGGGGCGAGTGCGGCGGTGACGGCGATCCCCGCGCGCTTGCGGTCCATGACGGCCATGACGTCCCCCTGAACGTTGATTATCTGAACGTTGAGATACTTTCTACGCCCAGGATCGGAGAACGTCAAGTATGTGAATGTTAAGATATCTGCGTTGGACGGAAGGCTTCGGAACGGACGGCCCCGGGAGGGCGGCGGACATGCAGCAGCGCGACACCGTGGACGACATCGTCGAGCAGTGGGCCCGGGCCCGCCCCGACCTGGACGCCGGGCCCATGGCCCTGATCGGCCGGCTCCGACGGCTCAACGTCCGGGTCGACAACGCCCTGCGCGAGTACTTCACCGCCTGCGGCCTGGACTCCTCCGAGTTCGACGTGCTGGCCACGCTGCGCCGCTCCGGGGAGCCGTACGAGCTCAACGCCCGCGCGCTGCTCAAGTCCGCGATGGTCACCTCCGGCGCCATCACCAACCGGGTCGACCGGCTGTCCGCCAAGGGCCTGGTCGAGCGCAACCCGTGCCCGAGCGACCGCCGCGCCGTCCTGGTCCGCCTCACCCCGGCCGGCAAGGAGCTGATCGACGGCGCCCTGGCCGGCCACGTCGGCAACGAGGAACGCATCCTCTCGGCCCTCGACGCGGACGAGCGCACCCGGCTCGACGCCCTGCTGCGCAAGCTGCTCATCGCGCACGGGGACACCGAGCCGCTCCTCTGAACCGGGGCCGGGTGCGCCGCGCCGCGTGTCCGGCCGTGTCCCGGCCGCGTTGTCCTCTGCGGAAGCCCAGCGGAGGAGAGACCCCGATGAACGAGAAGACGCCCAGGGACATCGCCGTCGACGACCAGCTGCGGGCCGCCGGCGCGGAGGGCGCCCGGTGGCTCACCGCCTCCGGGTGGGGGCCGCCCGTCAGGGTGCCGCTGCAGCACGCGGCGAAGTGGCAGCAGGAGACCCGGGCCCGGATGCTGGCGGCCCAGCAGGACGAGTCCTGCACGTGGTGCGACCACCTGCTGCACGGCGGCCCCCAGCCCGTCGTCGTGCACGCGGAACACCCGACCCACCTGATCTGCCGCGCCTGCTCGGTCGCCGCCCGCCCCCGCCGCGTCTGCCTGGACTGCGGGGAGCCGGCCTCCTCCGAGTCCCCGGCCGACGGGCGCGAGGACGTCTTCATGGGCGCGGTGGCGATCTACACCCGGCTGCGCTGCGTCGCCTGCCACCGGTCCGACCCGCTCGACGGCACCTTCGGCAAGCTCGCCTGACGGCCGCCCGGACCCCGCCCCCGCGCCTGCCCCGGCCGCGGCTCCGAGAGCCGCGGCGGACGTGCTCGGTGGACGTGTGCGGCGGAGGGCGGTCCCCTCACGCCGCCCCGCCCGGGGTCGGCGGCCGCCAGTTGTACGTCCGGGCCGCGCGGCTCAGCAGGGCGCGGGCGGGGAGGAGGCCGGCGAGGGTGAGGGCGGTGGTGCGCAGGAAGGCGGCGGCGGGGGAGCGGAGGGCGACGAGGTCGCCGATGCGGCGGGAGCCGGCGACGACGGCGGTGGTGCGGGGGAGCCGGGCGGCGGTGTAGGCGGGCAGGGCGGCGGCGGGGTCGGTGCCGGGGGTGAGCGGGGAGGCCAGGACGAGGGCGTCCTCGATGGCCTGGCAGGCGCCCTGGCCCTGGAAGGGGCACATCGCGTGGGCGGCGTCGCCGAGGAGGGCGACCCGGCCGTGGTGGTGGGCTGGCAGCGGGTCGGCGAGGTCCCGGACGTCGTGGCGCAGGACCCGCTCGGGCTCGGCCAGGGCGAACAGTTGCGGTACGGGGGCGCACCAGTCGCCGTACCGGCGCAGGAGTTCGGCCCGCTCGTCCCCGTCGGCGGCCCGTTCACCGGCCGGGGCGAGGGCGGCGCCGTACACGTAGACCCGGCCGTCGGCGAGCGGGACGATTCCGGCGAGCTTCCCGCGGCCCCACACCTCGCCGGCGGCGGCCGGGAGGCGGCCGGGGGTGACGATGGTGCGCCAGGTGGTGAACCCGCTGTAGCGGGGGCCGGGGTGCTGGGGGAAGAGCAGGTTCCGGGTCGCGGAGTGGATGCCGTCGGCGGCGACGACCAGGTCGGCCGTCTCCTCCCCGTCGGCGGTGCGGACGACGGCGGGCCCGGTCGTGCTGCCGGGGGTGACGAGGGTGGCGGGCGAGCCGGTGCGGACGGTGCCCTCCGGGAGCGCGTCGACCAGGGCGGTGATGACGTCGGCGCGGGCGACGGCGGCGATGGTGTCGCCGAAGCGGGCCTCGAAGGCGGACGTGCTGGTGCGGACGAGCCAGCGGCCGGAGGGGTGGCGCAGGCCGACGGCGGGGTGCGGGGTGGCGAGGGCGCGCAGGTGCCCGCCGATGCCGAGCCGGTCGAGGCAGCGCAGGGCGTTGGGGGCCAGGGCGAGTCCGGCGCCGACGGGTTCGAGGGAGTCGGCGCGCTCGTGGACGCGGACGGGGACGCCCTGTCGGTGGAGGGCGAGGGCGGCGGCGAGGCCACCGATGCCGCCGCCGATGACGATCGCCTGGTGCAGGCCCATGAGGGAGCTCCTCTTCTCGCGCGCTCTGGCCACTACAGGTGTAGTGTCCGGCGCACCGGACGGTACTACACGTGTAGTGAGTCGTAAACTACGGCTGTAGTGAGTTGGGGGAGCCTCTTCGGAAAGGCCATGATCGGACCCATGACACCCCCGCGCCCGACCCTGATCGCCGACGCCGCCATCGACCTGATCGCCGACGCCGGCCTGCGCGGGCTCACCCACCGCGCCGTGGACGACGCGTCCGGCCTGCCCGCCGGCTCGACCTCCAACCTCGCCCGGACCAGGGCCGCCCTGCTGGAGCTCGTGCTCACCCGGATCGTCGAGCGGGAGACCGCCGACTACCCGGTCCTCGTCGAGGGCGAGCTGCCGGCGGCCGCCGTCCCGCCGCGCGAGCTGCTGGCCGAGGTCGGCGCCGAGGTGCTCTTCCAGGCACTCACAGGTGGCCGCCGGATCACCTTGGCCCGCCTGGAGCTCGCCCTGGAGGCCACCCGCAGGCCCGAACTGCGCTCCCTCTACGACCGGCTGGGCGCGCGCTTCGCCCAGCGCGCCGCCGAGCTGCTCGCCGCCGCCGGTTCGGGCGACCCGACGGGGGACTCCCGCCGGTTGATCCGCTGGTGCGACGGCGTGCTGTTCAACGCGACGGCCGGCAGCGGGCACTGGCACGTGCCGATGCCCGAGGAACTGCGCGAGGAGATCGACCGCTACCTCGCCGTGCTGCTCGACCGGTAGGCCCGGGATCCGGCGGCGCCGGCGGCGGTCCGGGCCGTCGACCCGGCGCTCGCCGCCGTCGTCACCCGCGCGCCGGCCATCGGCCCGGAGCAGCGCCCGGCGGACGGTACCGCCCGGCCGGCGGCGGCTCAACCGTCGGACGCCACCCGCCCGGCGACGAGCCGGGCGCAGTCGTCCACCGAGGCCCGCGAGGTGTCGACGACCAGGTCGTAGGCGACGCCCTGGTGCACCGCCGAGGCCTGCGCGGCGGCCATTCCGGCCGCCCGGTCGCCGCGCGCGGCCTCTCGCGCCGCGGCCACCGCAGGATCGCAGCGCACCCCGACCCAGAGCACGTCCAGACCCTCCAGCGCCGCCCGCCACCGGGCCTGCGAAGCGGCGCCGCCGAGGAACACCTCGTCCACCACGATCCGCGCCCCGGCCCGGGCCATCGCCGCCACCCCGAGCGTCCAGGCGGCGTCCAGCGCGGCGAAGACCGGGCCGACCTCCACCGTCCCGTTCCCGCCCTCCAGCCCGCCGATCCCCTCGCCGCCGTCGCGCAACGACGCCGGCAGCGCGTCGACCATGGTGTCCGCGCCGAGGTGCAGCCACGGGTCCGGCAGAACTTCCTGCAGGCGCCGGGCGATGCTCGACTTGCCGGAGCTGGACCCGCCGTTGAGAACGATCACATGCATGGGCGGATCCTATGGCCGCACACCCCGCGGCGTCGCCGCGTTATCCGGGGGTGCCCCAGGGGGCGGGACGAGCCGCGGACTGCACGCCTCCGGCCGCTCCCGCCGCGAAGCCCGCTCCCGCCGCGAAGCCCGCCGCCGCGGCCGTGAAGGAGGACGCCAGCGCCGGCGCGCCCGCCCAGTGCAGGTGCAGGTAGGAGGCGTGCACGTTGCCGCCCGCGAAGCCCTCGGTGCGGGGGCCGGTGGGAAGGCGCCAGCCCCAGGCCGGGAGTTCGCCCGCCCCGGGTTCGCAGACCGTGCGGTGGAACTCGTGGCCGCGCAGCCTGGTGCCGGCCGGGCCCAGCGGGGAGTCGTGCAGGGCGACCGCCTCCCGGTAGCCGAGGGTGAGCCGCTCGGTCATCCGGGCGTCGGTGGCCAGCACGCCGCACATCGGCAGGCCGTCCAACTCCCGCCCCAGGTAGAGCAGTCCGGCGCACTCGGCGGCGATCGGCCCGCCCGCGGCGGCGAACCCGGCGATGGCGGCGCGAAGTTCGGCGTTGCCGCTCAACTCGCGCACGTACAGCTCCGGGAAGCCGCCGCCGATCACCAGGCCGGCCGTGTTCTCGGGCAGCGACGAGGCGTGCAGCGGGTCGAACGGGACCACCTCCGCGCCCGCCGCGCCGAGCAGTTCGGCGTTCTCGGCGTACGAGAAGGAGAAGGCCGCGCCGCCCGCCACCGCGATCCGCGGCCGGCCGGCCACCGGGGTGACCTCGGCCGACGGGTCCCACGGTTCGGCGTCCAGGTCCGGTGCCGTCCGGGCGAGTTCGAGCAGGGCGTCCAGGTCGACCGAGGAGGCCACCAGTTCACCCATGTCGGCGACCGCCCGCAGGGCCTGCGCCGAGCGCTCCACCGCCGGGATCAGCCCGAGGTGGCGGGACGGCGTGGCGACCGCCGCGGAGCGGCGCAGCGCGCCCAGCACCGGCACGCCGGAGCCCTCCTCCAGGGCCTCGCGCAGGAGCTGCTCGTGCCGGTCGGAGGCGACCCGGTTGAGGATCACTCCGGCGAGCCGCACCTGCGGGTCCCAGGAGGCGAAGCCGTGCACCAGCGCGGCCACCGAGCGGGACTGCGAGGAGCCGTCCACCACCAGCACCACCGGCGCCCGCAGCAGCTTGGAGACGTGCGCGGTGGAGGCCAGCTCCCCGCGCCCGGAGGCCCCGTCGAACAGGCCCATGACCCCCTCGACCACCGCGACGTCCGCCCCCGCCGCGCCGTGCAGGAACAGCGGTGCGATCCGCTCCGGCCCGCACAGGAAGGCGTCCAGGTTGCGGCCCGGGCGCCCGGCGGCGAGCGCGTGGTAGCCCGGGTCGATGTAGTCGGGGCCGACCTTGTGCGGCGACACCGCCAGCCCGCGCGCGGCGAGCGCCGCGATCAGGCCGGTGGCGACGGTGGTCTTGCCGGCGCCCGAGGAGGGCGCGGCGACGACGAGGCGGGGGACGGTGCTCAACGGCCTACCACTCGATACCGCGCTGGCCCTTGCGGCCGGCGTCCATGGGGTGCTTGACCTTGGTCATCTCGGTGACCAGGTCGGCGAATCCGGTCAGCGCCTCGGGCGCGTACCGGCCGGTGATGACGACGTGCTGACTGCCCGGACGGTCCTTGAGCACGGCCACCACCTCGTCCGGGTCGACCCACCCCCAGTGCATCGGGTAGGTGAACTCGTCCAGCACGTAGAAGCGGTAGGTCTCGGCCGCGAGGTCCCGCTTGACCTGCTCCCAGCCCTCCTTGGCCGCCTCCTCGCTGGACATCTCCTGCTCGGCGGAGCGCTGGATCCAGGACCAGCCGGAGCCCATCTTGTGCCAGTCGACGGTGCCGCCCTCGCCGGAGGCGCCGAGCACGCGCAGCGCGTTCTCCTCGCCGACCTTCCACTTGGCGGACTTCACGAACTGGAACACCCCGACCGGCCAGCCCTGGTTCCAGGCCCGCAGCGCCATGCCGAACGCGGCCGTGGACTTGCCCTTGCCGGGGCCGGTGTGCACGGCGGTGATCGGCAGTGTGCGGCGCTGACGGGTCGTCAGGCCGTCGTCGGGGACGCTCTCGGGGACACCCTTGGGCATGTCGGCTCAGGCCGCCTTTCGCATCGCGGTGGTTGCACGGTTCGCAGAACGGTTGTCGGACCGGCTCTCGCGGACGAGCGAGGCCACGCCCTCGGCGCGCAGCTCGTCCAGGCCGACGGCGGTGCCGCCGAGCAGCCCGGCCAGGGTGCGGGCCAGGCCCAGGCGGACCGGGCCGGACTCGCAGTCCAGCACCACGCTCGCCGTGCCCTGCGCCGCGAACAGCGCGGCCGCGCGGTGCGAGCGGGCGAGCGCGTCCCGCCCGCCGGTGGCCCGGCCGTCGGTCACCACGACCAGCAGCGGGCGCCGGCTCGGGTCGCGCAGCCGCTCCACCCGCAGCACCTCGTGCGCGCGCAGCAGGCCGGCGGCCAGCGGGGTCCGCCCGCCGGTGGGCAGCGACTCCAGCCGGGCCGCGCCGACCTCCACCGAGGAGGTGGGCGGCAGCGCCAGCTCGGCACCCGCGCCCCGGAAGGTGATCATGCCGATCTTGTCGCGGCGCTGGTAGGCGTCCATCAGCAGCGACAGCACCGCGCCCTTGACGGTGGTCATCCGCTGCCGGGCGGCCATCGACCCGGAGGCGTCCACCACGAACAGCACCAGGTTGGACTCCCGCCCCTGACGCACCTGTTCGCGGAAGTCGTCCTTGTGCACCACCAGCGCGCGCCCGCTGCGCCCGCGCGCCGCCTGGTGCGGCGCGGCGGCCTGGAGGGTCGCGGTCAGGTGCAGCCGGCCGAGCGCGCCCTGCGGGCGGCGGGCGCGGATGGTGTGCCCGCCGGTGGTCTCGGCGGGGGAGCGGCGGCCCTGGGCGCCGTGCCCGGTGCCCTTGACGGTGAACAGCTGGGTCCGGTACGGGTCCCCGGCCGCAACCGGCGCCGACTCCCGTGCGGGGGAGGGGTGTTGGGCGGGCACGGGCTGCTGCGCCGGCTCCTCGGGGCCCTCGGGGGAGGGTGCCTCGGGGGCCGGCGGCTCGGGAGCGGACCCCTCGGGGCCGCCGTCGGACGGCTCGGGCGCGCCGCCGCCGTCGGGGCCGCCCCCGTCCGGACCGCCCTCCGGCCCGTCGCCGTCCGGCCCGTCGCCGTCCGGGCCGGATCCGTCGCCCTCGGGCTCCGGCTCCTCCTGCTGCGCGTGCTCCTCCAGCGTCCGGTCCAGCTGCTCCTCGTCCAGCCCCGGCGCGTCGAAGGGGTTGCGGCGGCGCCGGTGCGGCAGCGCCAGCCGCGCCGCCTTGCGGACGTCCTCCTCCTGCACCTCGGTGCGCCCGTCCCAGGCCGCCAGTGCGACGGCCGTGCGGGCCATCACGATGTCGGCGCGCAGCCCGTCCACCTCGAACGCGGCGCACACGGCGGTGATCTGACGCAGCGCCACATCGGTCAGCTCGACCTTGGGCAGCAACTCCCGCGCCGCGACGATGCGTTCGGCGAGAGCCCGCTCCTCCTCGGCGAACCGCTCGGCGAAGCCGGCCGGGTCCGCGTCGTAGGCGAGCCGGCGGCGGACCACCTCGGCGCGCTCGGCCGGATCCCGGGTGGCGGCGATCTCGACGGTCAGGCCGAACCGGTCGAGCAGCTGCGGCCGCAGCTCGCCCTCCTCCGGGTTCATCGTGCCCACCAGCAGGAACCGGGCCGCGTGGCGCACCGACACGCCCTCGCGCTCGACGTAGGAGCGGCCCATCGCGGCGGCGTCCAGCAGCAGGTCCACCACGTGGTCCTGGAGCAGGTTCACCTCGTCGATGTAGAGCACGCCGCGGTGCGCCCTCGCGAGCAGCCCGGGCTCGTACGCCTTGACACCCTCGGCCAGCGCCCGCTCCAGGTCGAGCGAGCCGACGATCCGGTCCTCGGCCACGCCGACCGGCAACTCGACCAGCTGGGCCGGCCGTTCGGAAGCGGGCGGGGAGACGTGCGGCCCGTCCGGGCACTGCGGGTCGGGCGCGGCCGGGTCGCAGGCGAAGCGGCAGCCGTCCACGGTGGCGATGGACGGCAGCAGGCCGGCCAGCGCGCGCACCATGGTCGACTTCGCGGTGCCCTTCTCACCGCGCACCAGCACGCCGCCCACGGCCGGGGAGACCGCGTTCAGCAGCAGCCCGAGCCGCAGGTCGGCCATGCCGACGATCGCGGTGAACGGATAGCGGACGTCACTCATGCCGTACCCCACTCCTGTCGTGCCCGGTTCCGCGGCACCGTCCGGTCCTGTGATCCTGCCCGGTTCCGTGATCCTGCCCGGCTTCGTGATCCTGCCCGGCTTCGTGATCCTGCCTGGTCCCGTGATCCTGCCCGGCTCTGCTGCCGTAGCCGGCACTGCCGCCGTACCCGGCTCATGCGTCACTCCCAGGGGCCCCGGGCGGGACGAACGGCAGCGATCCGGCCGCCGGCACCCCGCCCTCGATCAGCTTCCACAGCGCGTCGGTGTCGGCGTGCTCCTCGATCAGGTCGCCCAGCCGGTCCAGCCGGGCCTCGCGCGCCGCGGCGAAGGAGGTGTCCGGGGCCGGGACGAACGCCCGGCCCGACAACGCGGCGACCTCGCGCAGGAGTTCGCGGCGGAACCCGTCGTTCTCCAGCGCGCCGTGCCAGGTCGTGCCCCAGACCGGGCCCACCCGGCAGCCGTCCAGACTCCGCCCCCGGCCGTCGGAGACGAACGTGTCCCCGCCCTCGACGGTGACCACCCCGTGGTGGATCTCGTAGCCCTCCACCCGCTGCCCGAACGCCTCGCCGACCGGCCGCGCCAGCACCTTCTCGGCGCCGAACCGCACCTGCGTCGGCAGCAGGCCGAGGCCCTCGACGGCCCCCGCCTTCGACTCGACCTCGTCCACGATCGAGCGCGCCAGCATCTGGTAGCCGCCGCAGACCCCGAGGACCGGCAGCCCGGCCGCCGCCCGCGCCCGCAGCGCCGGCTCCAGGCCGCGCTCGCGCAGCCAGGCGAGGTCGGCGACGGTGGCCCGGGTCCCGGGCAGCACCACCAGGTCGGCGTCGGCCAGCTCCTCCGGGCGGGTCGCCCAGCGCACCAGCACGCCCGGCTCCTGCGCGAGCGCGTCCATGTCGGTGAAGTTGGACAGCCGCGGGAAGCGCACCACGGCCACCCGCAGCACGTCCGCGCCGTACGGCCCGGGCCCGTCCGCCCGGTCCACCACCGTCGACAGGTCCAGCGAGTCCTCGGCGTCCAGCCAGAGCCCGGGCAGCATCGGCAGCGTGCCCAGCACCGGACGGCCGGTCAGCCCGTGCAGCATCTCCAGCCCGGGCGCGAGCAGCCGCGCGTCACCGCGGAACTTGTTGACGAACCAGCCGGCCACGTGCCGCTGGTCCTCCGCCGACAGCAGCGCCAGCGTCCCGTACATCGCCGCGAAGACCCCGCCGCGGTCGATGTCCCCGACCACCACCACCGGCAGGGCGGCGGCCGTCGCCAGGCCCATGTTGGCGATGTCGCGGTCGCGCAGGTTGATCTCGGCGGGCGAGCCCGCGCCCTCGCAGACCACCACGTCGTAGCGGCCGCGCAGGTCCGCCAGGCACTCCAGGGCACGCTCCAGCAGGACGGGCTTGCGCTCGCGGTAGTCCAGCGCGCCCACCTCCGCCACCGGCCTGCCGAGCAGCACCACCTGGCTGCGGCCGTCCGCGCCCGGCTTGAGCAGCACCGGGTTCATCGCCGCCTCCGGCTCCACCCGGGCGGCCTGCGCCTGCATCGCCTGGGCGCGGCCGATCTCGGCGCCGTCGGCGGTGACGAAGGAATTGAGCGACATGTTCTGCGCCTTGAACGGCGCGACCCGCACGCCCTGGCGGACGAGCCAACGGCAGATCCCGGCCGTCACCACGCTCTTGCCCGCGTCCGAGGTCGTCCCCGCGACCAGCAGCGCCTTGCTCATGCCCGTCCCCTCTTCCTCAGCAGCATCCGCAGCAGGACGTGCCCCGCGACCGTCGTACCCAGCGCCAGTGCGCCCACCCGCCGGGAGAGCGCACAGGCGCGCTCGATGTCGTCCACCGTCACCGGCCGCAGCTCCGCACCCAGCACGGGCCGGTGCTCCACCCGCTCGCCGTACCGCAGCGCCCCGCCCAGCCGTACGCCCACCGCGCCGGCGAACGCCGCCTCGGCCTGGCCCGCGTTCGGGCTCGGGTGCGCGGAGCCGTCGCGCCGCCAGACCCGCCAGGCCGTACGGGGCTCGGGCGCGGCGGCCACCGTCAGCAGCGCCGTCAGCCGGGCGCCCGGCCAGCCCGCCAGGTCGTCCAGCCGGGCCGAGGCCCAGCCGAACCGGGCGTGGCGCGGTGAGCGGTGACCCACCATCGCGTCCAGGGTGTTCACGGCGCGGAAGGCCAGCAGGCCGGGCGTGCCGGCCAGGGCGCCCCAGGTCAGCGCGTTCACCACGGCGTCGGCGGTGTTCTCGGCCACCGACTCGACCACCGCCCGGGCGATCTGCTGCCCGTCCAGCGCGCTCGGGTCCCGCCCGCACAGGTGCGGCAGCCGCTCCCGGGCGGCCGCGAGGTCGCCCGCGGCCAGCGAGCGGCCGATGGTGCGCGCCTCCCGGGTCAGCGAGGTGCCGCCGAGCACCGTCCAGGTCGCGGCCGCCGCCAGCACCGCCCGGCCCAGCGGACGCCGGCCCACCGTACGGTCCAGGGCGAGCGCGCCCGCCGCGACCGCGCCCACGCACAGCGCCGTGTACCCGGCCCCCGCGCCGCGGTCGTCGCGCCACAGCCGACGCTCCAGCCGGGTCGCGGCGCTGCCGAAGACGGCCACCGGATGGCCCCGGCGGGGGTCGGCGAAGCGGGCGTCGGCGACATGGCCCGCGACGGCGCCGAGCGCGAACGCGGCGGCGCGGGCCAGCGGGCGCGGCGAGGAGGAGGGCCCGAGCGGGGTCATCGGGGGCACGGCGGAAGGCAGCTCGGAGTCCGGTGGGGCGGGGCAGCCTGCATCGCGTGCGTGTCCTCACTCAGGGTCCGCGCCCTGGATCGACGTGACGGGGGCGAGAGTCTCCTGGCTTCCGGGTCGAACGCACCCCCGGAGCCTTCCAGCGGCCGTCGACGGCCGCCGTGGCGATGTTCCGAGCGTGCTCCCCGGTGACAGTGGCGGGACCGCGCCGGAATTCCACCGGCTTCCTCTCCATGCCTCCGTTTGGCCCCAGGATCCCATCACGGGCCCGAACCGGGAGTCAACCGAGGTCACGGAGGGGTTGGTCACACGCGGACGCCGCCGACGCGCCGGGGGATCGCCGGCGCGGGGCCGCCCTCCACCGGGAACACCACGTCCCCTCCCACCGGGGCACCGCCGGCTCCGCCGCCCCGCCCTCACCACCGACACCCCTGCCGCCCGCTCCCGGCACCTCCTCGGCGCCGCCGGGCCGCCGCCCGGGTGACCCGGACGGCCCAGCCCGGTGGCCGGGCGGACGGAGCGCCGGTGAACTGGTGCCCGAACACCGTCCGGTCCGTGAGCAACAGAGCGGGGAGCGAAATGCGTTGGGGAACCGCCGCCGTCGTGGCGGCCGCCGCGGTCGGGGCCGCCGTGCTGGTGATCGGCCGTCGGGCCTCCGAGCGGACGGTCCGTCCGGTGGCCGCCGTCCCGAAGTCCGGGCCGGTCCTGGTCCGCGGCCTCGCCCCCGGCCGCGTCACCTTCACCCGCGGCCCCGAGAGCCTGCGCCCCGGCCGCTGGGCGGTCGAGTGGGCGGACGGCGGGCACGCGGTCGTCGAGGAGGTCCTGCACAGCGACGAGCGGGGCGTCACCCGCCGGCTGCTCCGCGCCGACCGGGGCACGCTCACCCCCGGCACCGAGGTCCGCTTCACCCCCCGGGTCCACCTCGGCGACCCCACCGAGGCACTCGGTCTCCCCTTCACCGACACCACCGCCGACGGCGAGCTCGGCGCCCTTCCCGCCTGGCGGCTCGACGGCAAGCGCGGCACCTGGGTGATCCTGGTGCACGGCCCCGAGGCCGACCGCCAGCAGACCCTCCCGGTGCTCCCCGTCCTCGACCGGCTCGGCCTGCCCGCCCTCGCCGTCACCTACCGCGGCGACCAGGGCGCCCCCGCCTCCCCGGACGGGCTCAGCCACTTCGGCGAGACCGAGTGGCGCGACATCGAGGCGGCGGTACGGCTGGCGCTCGACAGCGGCGCGGGCAAGGTGATCCTCTACGGCTGGTCGGTCGGCGCGACCACGGCCCTCCAGACCGCGGCCCGCACCGCGTGGCCGCACGCCGTCAGCGGCCTCATCCTCGACTCGCCGGTGCTCGACCTCCCGGTCTCCGCCCGCCGGGACGCCGCCCGGGCCGGGTTCCAGGGCGTCGCCGCCGAGCTCGGGGCCCTGGCCGCGGAGGGCCGCACCGGCGTCGACCTCGCCGACTTCGCCCGCATCGCCGACGGCACCGACCTGCGGGTGCCCACCCTTCTCCTGCACAGCCCCGAGGACCGGATCGCGCCCTTCGGCAGCGCCGAGAAGCTGGCCGCCGCCCGTCGCGACGTGGTCAGCCTCCAGGCCTTCCCCGGTGCCGACCACGCCGCCCTCTGGAACACCGCTCCCGACCGGTACACCGAACTGCTCCGCCGCTGGCTCACGCCGCTGCTGTAGGGCGCCGCCGGCGGGTCCTCGCCGGAACGTCTCCCGGACGTGCCGCGGTCGGTGCTCCGCTTCCGCCCCTGCGGATCGGAACGCGGCCCCACCGCCGAGGTCCGAGCCGGCCCGTTGGTTCGACCCGTCGACCCGTCGACCCGTCGACCCGATCCGTCCGATCCGTCCGACAGGGTCCGCGAGGCCCGCAAGACCCACGGGCCGCGCCCTCGCCCCCCTCCGCGCGCGGGCGTTTCCGGCTGGGCCGCGCCGGCTTTTCCGGCGCGCTTCCCCCCTGCCCACGAATGAACGTTTCCCCCATTCCGCCGTAGGCGCGCGGGAAAGAGGCCCGGGAGGACACAAGCGCCCCCCGCAAACCCCCCCCCCCCCCCCAACCCGCCGGATAACGCCCAGAAAACACCACCCGGAGAAGGCCGGCAGGGGTTACCCCAAGCGCCGCGG
>NZ_JBHXTL010000076.1:0-23376 GCF_042677365.1 Kitasatospora sp. NPDC127116 | reverse complement strand
GGCTTTTGCGCGCGCTCCCCCCCCCCCCCAACTAATCCACGACACCCCATACCCCCTTTCGCCTCGTGTTCTTCCGCCCGCTCCTAATCCGCCCGCGGCACGATCCCCCCGCCCCGCCCGCCATCCGTCCGGATTCGGACTGGACAGCTCCGCCGGAAGTCGGCGGAAGGGGATTCCCCGTGCGACCGGCGCGAAAACCACCCCGATGTCAGGGACAACAATTTGCCCGGCCACTGACCCCCCACCCGTACGCACGGTAACCGCCCGAGCATTCCCGGCGACCGGGATGATGCGAGTGGCATGGGCAGGTCACACGTTTCCGGCCAGGCGGTTTGCCGCTGTTGCCCGATCTTGCGGAGGTGCCGCCACCGGTCGCCCGGTCGTACGGACAACCGGATGTGACAGAAGGCCGGTGCAAGGGGAAGACTGCTCGACGTGACGTCTCGGAACCCGCGCGACCGTGATGCCCCGCTCCCGCCGACGATCGGTACCGGTGCGACGGTGACCCGTCTCCCCGGAACGGCCCAACGGCCCGCCGGTGGCAGGCCGGGCGGGGCGGGTGTCCCCCGTAACGGAGTACCCCGGCGGCGAGGGCCCGCTCCGGCTCCCGGGCGGGGCAGGGTTCCCGTGCCCGAGGGCTTCCCGGCACCCGCCGAGCTGGCGCCGCTGGCCCGCCGGATGCTGGTGGACGCCGTCCGCGTCGCCCGCTGGGCCGGTGAGCTGGCCGAGGTCGACAAGCGCGGCGAACTGCTCACCGAGGACGCCCGCGAGGCCGGCCGGGCGCTGGCCATGACGGTCGGCGCCGCCGCCAAGGCATGGGGGCAGGCGCTGCTGGTGGGCCTCGTGGAGCCCCGGGACGGCGGAGCCGGCCCCGGCTGGCGCCTGCACGCCTGGGAGCACGACGACGAGGCCGTGGTGCGCGGATGGTCGGCGATGTTCGACGCCTGGACCCTGCTCGCCCCGGTGCCGCCCGCCGCGCTGCGCGGCGTGTTCGCCGTGCTGGCCGGGCAGGCCGTGGACCAGGCCCCGCAGCTGCTCTCCTTCCTGCACCTGGTGGACGGCCCCGTCGCCGAGAGCGAACTGCTGGAGCTGCTGCGCCGGGGCCTGGACGAGCGCCGGGTCGGCACCGGCCTCGGCGGACCGGGGCTGTCGCCGGTGCCGCACGCGGCCTCGGCCGTCTCCGCCGTCCGCGGCACCTGCCGCGCGCCGCAGATCGACACCCCGGCCGCGCCGGCCGACGTGGCCGCCGTCCTGGACTGGATGCTCGACGGCCTGGAGGCCGTCGGCGCCCTGGTGCGCAGGAACGATGCCGCGGAGCTGTCGCCGCTCGGCCACTGGGCGGTGCGGGCCAAGCTGGAGGAGATCTGCACGGTCGCGCAGACCGCGGCCGGGCACATCGAGCAGAGCGCCTTCGAGCTGCTGAACGCGTGTGCGGACTACTCGCCGGGCCCGGCCCGCGCCGAGTTCCGGGCATGGGTCGCGGCCCGTCCGGCGGACCGGGCCGTGGGCGAGCTGCTGGAGGCAGCCCGGGGCGACGACGCGCTGGTGCGCGGACTGGCCTTCGAGGCGCTGCGGGTGGCCGGCGGCCCGGCCGAGCAGGCGGTGCGCGCGGCGGTGGACGCGCCGGTGCTGCGCCCCTACGCGCTGCTGTGGCTGGCGGAGCGCGCGGACGAGGGCGTCTCCCCGGCGGACGTGCTGGGCGCGGAGGACGCGGCCTGGCTCTGGGTGGACACCGCGGCCGCGGTGCTCGACCACGGCGAGACCGAGCTGCTGGTGGGCCATGTCGAGGGCGCCTCGGCGGGCGACCCGGTCCGGCTGTTCGCGCGGGCCCGGCAGTCCGGTCACCCGCGGGCGGCCTCGGTGCTGACGGCGGTCTCGGGCGTGCACCCGGACCCGGGCGTGGCCCGGGCGGCCCGCCGCTCGGCGTTCAGCGTGCACACCGGTGGCGCCTGAGTCTTATGACTTTTG
Source organism: Kitasatospora sp. NPDC127116 (assembly GCF_042677365.1). NCBI lineage: Bacteria > Bacillati > Actinomycetota > Actinomycetes > Kitasatosporales > Streptomycetaceae > Kitasatospora > Kitasatospora sp. NPDC127116. The sequence continues at coordinate 21,408 of NZ_JBHXTL010000076.1, read as the reverse complement.
TGGGGACGTTCGGGGTCCACGGCGACCGCGACGGCGGCTCCGGCGTCCGCGTCGAGGTCCGCTCCGGTCCCTGCTCGGGTCTCCGCTCGGACGGTGCCTGAGCCCCGCACCCGCGGCGCTCGATTGTCATGACATACGAGAAGGGCCCGGAACCAACAGGTTCCGGGCCCTTCTCGTATGACTTTTGCGGGGACTCAGCCGAGCCGGGACTCCGCCCGCCGGGCGCGGACGTCGCCGACCTTCTGCCCCACCTTGCGGCGGATGACCAGCAGCGGTGCCATCGCCGCGAGCGTGATCTGGGCGAACGCGCCGACGTGCATCAGCTGGTTGCCACCGGGCAGGCCGGTGGCCCAGGCGGCCAGGCAGCCGATGGAGACCACGATCCAGCAGAGCGTCGCGGTGGCCAGCAGCCCCTGCGGCTTCGGGTACTCGATCCGGCTGACCATCAGGTACGCGGCGCCGAAGATGGCGAGCAGACCGGGCAGGAACGGCGGGTCGAGCAGCACGATGGCGATCACCGTCATCGCGCCCATCGGGCAGGGCATGCCCTGGAACACCCCGGGCCGCATCTTGACGGCCGAGAAGCGGGCCAGCCGCAGGACCACCGCGAGCAGCACCGTGATGGCGATGAGCGCCGACAGCTTGCTGTTGGAGCCCTGGGAGACCATGCCCCAGACCGCGACGAAGTAGGCCGGCGCGATGCCGAAGCTGATCAGGTCCGCCAGGTTGTCCAGTTCCGCTCCGAGGGCGGAGGAGCGCAGCTTGCGCGCCACCAGGCCGTCGAAGAGGTCGCACATCGAGCCGATCAGCAGCAGCGTGACCGCGGTGGCGGCGCTGTGCCGGTCCGGAGCGGCGTCCGGGTTGGTGATGTGCGGGACCAGGACCCCGGTGGTGATCGAGTAGATCGCCAGGAAGCCGCAGACGGCGTTCCCCAGGGTCAGGAAGTCGGCGGTGGACAGGTGCTGAGGAGAGCGCGGGGCGCGCAGCTCGCGGTCGCGCGCCCAGCGGCGGCGGCGCAGGGCCGTCTCCTCGTCGTCCAGGCCGACGATTGTCTCAGGATCAGTCACGGTCAAGGCGCGTCACCCCGGCTGTGGTCTTCTGGCCGACCTCGACGCCGACCTCGACGCCGGCCGGCAGGTAGGTGTCGACCCGGGACCCGAACCGGATCAGACCGATCCGGTCGCCCTGCTCGACCTTGGTTCCGGCGTCCACGTACGGCACGATGCGTCGGGCCACGGCCCCCGCGATCTGCACCATCTCGATGTCGCCGAGCTCGGTGTCGAAGTGCCAGACGACCCGCTCGTTCTGGTCGCTGTCCTTGTTGAACGCGGGGACGAAGCCGCCCGCGACGTGCTCGACCGACGTCACCGTGCCCGGCAGGGGCGCGCGGTTGACGTGGACGTTGAGCGGGCTCATGAAGATCGCGACCCGGGTGCGGCCGTCCGGCCAGGCGTCGATGCTCTGCACCACGCCGTCGGCGGGGGAGATCACTCTGCCCGTGCCGATCTCACGCTCGGGGTCGCGGAAGAACCACAGCATGCCCGCGCTGAGCGCGCAGGCGGGTACCGCAGCCAGGGCCCACTTGCCGCTGCGCCGGGTGAGGGCGGTGGTCACGGCGGCCGTGGCGAGAGTGGGGACGAACCAGGGGGTGGCTCCGCGCGCGATGGTCACGCGGGGTCGCCGACCGGCCGTCGGGGCTGCGAGGGCATCGCGGTCCGTGACGGAGGTGTGAGGGGACGGGCTGATGGGCATCGAAGACCTTTGTCGCGGGGGATCATGGCCGCTGGACGGGGGCCACCGCGGGATCGGTAATAGAGGGACGGCTTGCTGTCCCGGTGGATGCTATCGGGAGCACACGGTGGGTGGGCAACCCGCCTGCTCGTTCATGTGTCCGGTGGCGGCGCGTGTGCGCGTCCACTCCTACGACCGTAGCTCGACCCGGTCCGGTTCCCAAGGGACCCGACAGGGCTGGTGACTCTTGTCTCAACGGGTACGCCGACGGAACCCGGTGGGGCGAAACGGCCGTAGCGGCCGCAAGCGGGTGTGCGGAAGCGGCCGCCGGGCGCGTCGTTGCAGCTGTACGCCCTGCGGCCGCTTCCGGAGGGCCGTGCCGGACCCAGGCGGACCAGGCCGGGCCCGTGACGGGGCACGGCGCTCCGCCGGCGCGGGCCCGCACGCCCGTCGACCGGCGGTTCGAGGGGGCCGCCCGGCGACGTGGTCCGTCGGCGGGCGGCCCGGGGATCAGTCGGCGATCCGGTACTCCTCCAGGAGCCGGCGCCCGACGATCATCTTCTGGATCTCCGCAGTACCTTCACCGATGAGCAGCATCGGGGCCTCGCGGTAGAGGCGCTCGATCTCGTACTCCTTGGAGAAGCCGTAGCCGCCGTGGATGCGGAAGGCGTCCTCGACGACCTCCTTGCAGTACTCGGAGGCGAGGTACTTGGCCATGCCGGCCTCGAGGTCGTTGCGCTCGCCGCTGTCCTTCTTGCGGGCGGCCATGACCATCATCTGGTGGGCGGCCTCGACCTTGGTGGCCATCTCGGCGAGCTTGAACTGGATCGCCTGGTGCTCGGCGATCTTCTTGCCGAAGGTGGAGCGCTGCTGGGCGTAGGAGATGCCGAGCTCGAAGGCGCGGCGGGCGACGCCGCAGCCGCGGGCGGCGACGTTGACGCGGCCGACCTCGACGCCGTCCATCATCTGGTAGAAGCCGCGGCCCGGGATGCCGCCGAGGATGCGGTCGGCCGGGATGCGGACGTCCTGGAGGACCAGCTCGGTGGTGTCGACGCCCTTGTAGCCCATCTTCTCGATCTTGCCGGGCACGGTCAGGCCGGGAACCGTGGGGTTCGGGCCGAAACCGGCCTCCTTCTCGATCAGGAAGGTGGTCATGTTCTTGTACGGCGTGTTGCCGCCCTCGTCGGTCTTGCAGAGGACCGCGACCAGGGTGGAGGTGCCGCCGTTGGTGAGCCACATCTTCTGGCCGTTGAGGACGTAGAACTCCCCGTCCTTGACGCCCTTGGTGGAGATGGCCGAAACGTCGGACCCGAGGCCCGGCTCGGACATCGAGAAGGCGCCGCGGATCTCGCCGGCGGCCATCCTCGGCAGGAAGTGGTCCTTCTGCTCCTGGGTGCCGTGGGCGTTGATCATGTGCGCCACGATGAAGTGGGTGTTGACGATGCCGGAGACCGACATCCAGCCGCGGGCGATCTCCTCGACCACCAGGGCGTAGGTGAGCAGCGACTCGCCGAGGCCGCCGTACTCCTCGGGGATGGTGAGGCCGAACAGGCCGAGCTGCTTCATGCCCTCGACGATGGCGGTCGGGTACTCGTCCTTGTGCTCCAGCTCGGTCGCGACCGGAATGATCTCCTTGTCGACGAAATCCCGCACGGTGGCGAGGATGTCCCGCTGGATCTCGGTGAGGCCGTCGGTCTGTGCGAGGCGTCCCATCGTGCGGCTCCGGAAAGGTCTGAGGGGCTACGGAAAGTCGGGGATTCCCCCCGGGGGGGGGATTGCGGGGGCCCTGCCGGCGTGGCTGCGGCAGCAGGGCCCCCGGTACCGGGTGGGGCGCGGCCGATGACGGCGGCCTGCCCGTCCGGGGTCTCTCGAGGGGGCTCTCCGTCCGTGGAAGGAGGCCCCCTATAGAGGGGAGAGGCCGAGAAGGCGGGGAGGGAGGGGCTCAGGAGAGCGGGGTCGGACGACCGGGCTGCTCGCCGCCGCGCTCCTTGATGTACGTCTCGGTCGGCACCATCACCTTGCGGCGGAAGACGCAGACGACCGTGCCGTCCTGCTTGTACCCCTTGGTCTCGACGTACACGATGCCGCGGTCGTCCTTGGACTTGGACGGCCACTTGTCGAGCACGGTGGTCTCGCCGTAGAGGGTGTCGCCGTGGAAGGTCGGTGCGACGTGCCGCAGCGACTCGATCTCCAGGTTGGCGATCGCCTTGCCGGAGACGTCCGGGACGGACATGCCGAGCAGCAGCGAGTAGATGTAGTTGCCCACCACGACGTTCTTGCCGAAGTCCGTCGTCTTCTCCGCATAGTTGGTGTCCATGTGGAGCGGGTGGTGGTTCATGGTGAGCAGGCAGAAGAGGTGGTCGTCGTACTCGGTGACCGTCTTGCCGGGCCAGTGCTTGTAGACCGCGCCGACCTCGAACTCCTCGTAGGTGCGTCCGAACTGCATGCCGTGGGCCCTCAGCTTTCCGGGATCTCGAACTTGGTGGTGCGCTGCATGCCCGCGGCCCGGCCCTTGCCGGCGACGACCAGCGCCATCTTGCGGCTGGCCTCGTCGATCATCTCGTCGCCGAGCATGGCGGAGCCCTTGGCGCCGCCCGCCTCGGAGGTGCAGTAGTCGTACGCGTCGAGGATCAGCTCGGCGTGGTCGTAGTCCTCCTGCGAGGGCGAGTAGATCTCGTTCGCGGCGGCGACCTGGTCCGGGTGGAGCACCCACTTGCCGTCGAAGCCGAGGGCGGCCGAGCGGCGGGCGACCTCGCGGTAGCCCTCCTGGTTGCGGATCTGGAGGTACGGGCCGTCGATCGCCTGGAGGTCGTTGGCGCGGGCGGCCATCAGGATGCGCATCAGGATGTAGTGGTAGGCGTCGGCGTTGTAGCCGGGCGGCTGCTCGCCGACGACCAGCGACTTCATGTTGATGGAGGCCATGAAGTCGGCGGGGCCGAAGATGATGGTCTCCAGCCGGGGCGAGGCCTCGGCGATGGCGTCGACGTTGATCAGGCCCTTGGCGTTCTCGATCTGCGCCTCGATGCCGATCCGGCCGACCTCGAAGCCCATGGTCTTCTCGATCTGGGTGAGCAGCAGGTCGAGCGCCCTGACCTGCTCGGCGTCCTGCACCTTGGGCAGCATGATGCAGTCGAGGTTGGGGCCGGCGCCCTCGACCACGGTGATCACGTCGCGGTAGGTCCAGTGCGTGGTCCAGTCGTTGACGCGCACGACGCGGGTCTTGCCGCCCCAGTCGCCGTTGTTGAGCGCGTCGACGATGTTGTGGCGCGCGCTCTCCTTGACCAGCGGGGCGCAGGCGTCCTCCAGGTCGAGGAAGACCTGGTCGGCCGGCAGGCCCTGGGCCTTCTCCAGGAAGCGCGGGTTGCTGCCCGGCACGGCGAGACAGGAGCGGCGCGGGCGCAGACGGTTCACAGCAGTCATAAGAATCGAGGGTTCCTTCCCAGTGGTCAGCTGGTCAGCTGTTCAGCTGTTCAGTTCGTGGCCGCGGTCGGTGCGGGCGTCCACGGCTGGAGCTTGTTGGCCAGCCGGATCTCGTCCACGATCCGGCCGATGATGGTGGTGATGCCGAAGTCCTTCGGGGTGAACACGGCGGCGACGCCGGCGGCCTTGAGGGCCTCGCCGTCCGCTGCCGGGATGATGCCACCCACGATCACCGGGACATCCTCCACCCCGGCGCGGCGCAGCCGCTTCAGGACGTCGGGCACCAGCTCGCTGTGCGCGCCGGAGAGGATGGACAGGCCCACGCAGTGCACGTCCTCCGCGACGGCGGCGGAGACGATCTGCTCCGGGGTCAGCCGGATGCCCTGGTAGACCACCTCGAAGCCGGCGTCGCGGGCCCGGACGGCGATCTGCTCGGCGCCGTTGGAGTGCCCGTCCAGGCCGGGCTTGCCGACCAGCAGGCGCAGCTTGCCGGCGCCCAGCTCCGCGGCGGTGGCGGCGACCGCGGCACGGACCTGCTCCAGCTCGCCGCCGGGCTCGGCGGCCACGGCGACGGGCGCGCCGCCGACGCCGGTGGGCGCGCGGTACTCGCCGAAGACCTCGCGCAGGGCGAAGGACCACTCGCCGGTGGTGACGCCGGCCCGGGCGCAGGCGAGCGTGGCCGGCATCAGGTTGGCCCCGGTGGCGGCGACGGCCTTGAGCTCGGCCAGCGACGCCTGGGCGGCGGCCTCGTCGCGCTCGGCGCGCCAGGCCTCCAGGGCGGCGAGCACGGACCGCTCGGAGGCCGGGTCGACCACCATGATCGCGGTGTCGAGGTCGGCGGTGAGCGGGCTCGGCTCGGTGGTGTCGAAGCAGTTCACCCCGATGATCTTGTCCTCGCCGGACTCGATCCGGGCCCGGCGGGCGGCGTGCGAGGCGACCAGGTTGGACTTCAGGTAGCCGGACTCGACGGCCGGGATCACCCCGCCCATCTCCAGCACCTTGGCGATCTCCGCCTCGGCGCCGGCCAGCAGCGCGTCGGTCTTGGCCTCGATCACCTCGGAGCCGTTGAAGATGTCGCCGTACTCCAGCAGGTCCGACTCGTACGCCAGCACCTGCTGGATGCGCAGCGACCACTGCTGGTCCCAGGGCCGGGGCAGGCCGAGCGCCTCGTTCCAGGCGGGCAGCTGGACGGCACGCGCGCGGGCGTCCTTGGAGAGGGTGACGGCCAGCATCTCCAGGACGATCCGCTGGACGTTGTTCTCCGGCTGGGCCTCGGTCAGGCCGAGCGAGTTGACCTGGACGCCGTAGCGGAAGCGGCGCTGCTTGGGGTCGGTGACGCCGTAGCGCTCCAGGGTGACCTTCTCCCACAGCCGGGCGAAGGCGCGCATCTTGCACATCTCCTCGACGAAGCGCACGCCGGCGTTGACGAAGAAGGAGATCCGGGCGACCACCTCGCCCATCCGCTCGGCCGGCACCTGGCCGGAGTCGCGCACGGCGTCGAGCACCGAGATGGCGGTGCACATCGCGTAGGCGATCTCCTGGACGGGCGTGGCCCCGGCCTCCTGCAGGTGGTAGCTGCAGATGTTGATCGGGTTCCACTTGGGGATGTTGCCGACCGTGTAGGCGATCATGTCGGTGATCAGCCGCACCGACGGGCCGGGCGGGAAGACGTGCGTCCCGCGCGACAGGTACTCCTTGACGATGTCGTTCTGGGTGGTGCCGGTGAGCGTGGCGACGTCCGCGCCCTGCTCCTCGGCGACCACCTGGTAGAGCGCCAGCAGCCACATCGCGGTGGCGTTGATCGTCATGGAGGTGTTGGTCCGTTCGAGCGGGATGCCGTCGAACAGGGTGCGCATGTCGCCGACGTGGCCGACCGGGACGCCGACCCGGCCGACCTCGCCGCGGGCGAGGACGTGGTCGGAGTCGTAGCCGGTCTGGGTCGGCAGGTCGAAGGCGACGGACAGGCCGGTCTGGCCCTTCGCCAGGTTCCGCCGGTAGAGCGCGTTGGAGTCGCTCGCGGTGGAGTGGCCGGCGTAGGTGCGCATCAGCCAGGGCCGGTCGCGCTTCTGGGGCTCAGTCATCGGCGGGTCTCACACGTTCCTGAAGCGGTTGATGGCCGGCAGGTGCTTCTCGCGCAGCTCGGGGTCGGTGACGCCCAGGCCCGCCTCGGGGGCCAGGCAGAGCACGCCGACCTTGCCCTGGTGCTTGTTGTGGTGCACGTCCAGGGCGGCCTGGCCGGTCTCCTCCATGGAGTAGACCTTGGACAGGGTCGGGTGGATCTTGCCCTTGGCGATCAGGCGGTTGGCCTCGAAGGCCTCGCGGTAGTTGGCGAAGTGCGAGCCGACGATCCGCTTGAGCGACATCCACAGGTACCGGTTGTCGTACTGGTGCATGTAGCCGGAGGTGGAGGCGCAGGTGACGATGGTTCCGCCCTTGCGGGTGACGTACACCGAGGCGCCGAAGGTCTCCCGGCCCGGGTGCTCGAAGACGATGTCCACGTCCTCGCCGCCGGTGAACTCGCGGATCTTCGCGCCCAGGCGCTTCCACTCGCGCGGGTCCTGGGTGTGCTCGTCCTTCCAGAAGCGGTAGCCCTCGGCGGAGCGGTCGATGATCGCCTCGGCGCCCATGGCGCGGCAGATCTCGGCCTTCTGGTCGTTGGAGACCACGCAGATCGGGGTGGCGCCGCCGGCCAGCGCGTACTGGGTGGCGTACGAGCCGAGGCCGCCGCTGGCGCCCCAGATCAGCACGTTGTCGCCCTGCTTCATGCCGGCGCCGTTGCGCGAGACCAGCTGGCGGTAGGCGGTGGAGTTGACCAGACCGGGGGAGGCGGCCTCCTCCCAGGTGAGGTGCTTGGGCTTGGGCAGCAGCTGGTTGGTCTTCACCAGGGCCAGCTGGGCCAGGCCGCCGAAGTTGGTCTCGAAGCCCCAGATGCGCTGCTCCGGGTCCATCATCGTGTCGTTGTGGCCGTCCGCGGACTCCAGTTCGACCGAGAGGCAGTGCGCGACGACCTCGTCGCCCGGCTTCCAGGCGTTGACCCCGGCGCCGGTGCGCAGCACCACGCCGGCGAGGTCGGAGCCGACCACGTGGTACGGCAGGTCGTGGCGCTTGGTGAGCGGCGACAGCCGGCCGTAGCGCTCCAGGAAGCCGAAGGTGGAGACCGGCTCGAAGATCGAGCTCCAGACGGTGTTGTAGTTCACCGCGCTCGCCATGACGGCGACCAGGGCCTCGCCGGGGCCCAGCTCGGGCAGGGCGACCTCGTCGAGGTGAAGGGACTTGCGGGGGTCCTTGTCGCGGCTGTCGAGGCCCGCGAACATCTGCTCCTCGTCCTTGTGGAGCGTCACCGCGCGGTAGGACTCGGGGAGCTTGATCGCCGCGAAGTCCGCCGACGTGGTGTCGGTGCTGATGATCGCGTCGAGGATTTCCTGCATGGCTGCCTCCGAAGGCGTACCTGTGTGAGGGCACAGGGCGTCTGGGGGAGCCGGGAGCGGACACCGGCTTCGCTGAGGTGGGTGGTGGGCGGGTCAGACTGGGCACCCGGGGTGGACCGGGCCGTTCTGGCTCTGCTCCCGGGGTGTGGGAACGCCGGACGACGGCGCGCCGAGGTGGGGAGCCGCGGCGCCGCGACTGGTGAGTAACAAGGTAGTGGCACCCTGTGCCACTCGTAAAGACACCGGGTGTCACGAATTCCGGCGGCCTCCGGGGCGGCGTGACGCGCGTTGCGCGGGCATGCGAAAGGCCCGCGCCGACTTCTCGGCGCGGGCCCTCGATACCGCTCTGACCTGCGTGAATACTGCGCTTATGACTCCCGGGCGCCGCTCAGTGCGGCCCGGATGCTGTCCACCACGACCTCCAGTGGAGCGTCCGTCCGGGCGACTGTGATGAGCACCTCACCTCCGGGACTGGCACTCAGTGCGCTCTCCGCCCCGGTGTCCCCGGGGGTCACATTGGCACCCGGTGCCACCAGTGATCCCCGACGCCTGGCACCCGGCGCGCTGGCGGCCCAGAAGGTCCGCCGGATCACCTCGAAGGAGTGGTCCAGCTGCGCCTCCACGTCGCCCCGGCCGCCGGCCCGCAGCCAGCGCCGCAGCACGTGGTTGTGCGCCGCGACCACCGCCGCCGCCGAGACCTCGGCCAGCATCGAGTCGTCCTCGCCGCCGCGCTGCCAGCCGGACGGGATGGACTCGCCGGTGTCGAAGCGCCCCAGCAGGTAGCGGGTGAACAGCCGCTCGTAGCGGGCCACCACGGCGATCTCCCGCTCGCGCAGCGCCGGGACCTGACGGATCAGCTGGTACCGCGCGACCGACACCCCCGGGGTGGAGGCGTACATCCGCAGCACCTCCTTGATGCCGCGGCAGACCACGTCCAGCGGGTGCTCCTCCGGCTCTGCGCTGGCCAGCAGGTCGGCCACCCGCACCAGGGTGTCGTCGTGGTCCGGGAAGATCGCCTCCTCCTTGGACCGGAAGTACCGGAAGAAGGTGCGCCGGGCCACCCCGGCGGCGGCCGCGATCTGGTCGACCGTGGTCTCCTCGTAGCCCTGCGACGCGAACAGCTCCATCGCGGCCGTGGCCAGGTCCTGGCGCATCTGCTGGCGCTGCGCCGCCGCCCGGCGGCTGCCCGGCCCGCCGTCCGGCCCGGTGCCCCCGGTCGAGGGGGCGGTCCGGCCGTCGCCGCCGTGCGGCCCGGCGGGGTGCTGCGGGGAGCTTGACTGAACCCGATCCATGTCCGGAACGCTACACGGCCCGGACGGCGCGGCCACGGCCCTTCCCCGCCGCACCGGTGCGACCGGACCGGTCACGGCCGGGCGGGGCCAGCGGGAGGACACCGTCCCGGGGCTCCAACCGGGGCGCGCGGAGGCCGCGGAGGGCGCGGATCCCTGCGGCGGGGCGCCGTTGCCGGAAGCCGCGCCGCCGTGGGGCTGCGCCCCGTGCGGCGGGGATCCGTACGGCTGTGCCGCGTGCGGTCCGGCCGGCGGCGGCCCGTACGGCGTCTCGTACGGGCCGCCCCCGGCCTGCGGCGTGGTCATCGGCGCGCGTGGTCGCGGAAGCCGCGGCCGGTCTTGCGGCCCAGGCAGCCCGCCGCGACCAGGTGCTCCAGCAGCGGCGCGGCGGCCAGGCCGGGCTCGCGGAACTCCTGGTGCAGCACCTGCTCGATCGTCAGCGAGACGTCCAGGCCGACCACGTCCAGCAGTTCGAACGGGCCCATCGGGTAGCCGCAGCCGAGCTTCATCGCGGTGTCGATGTCGTCCACCGTCGCGTAGTGCTCCTGGAGCATCCGCACCGCGTCGTTCAGGTAGGGGAAGAGCAGCGCGTTGACGATGAAGCCGGCCCGGTCGCCGCACTCCACCGGGTGCTTGCGGACCCCGGCGGTCAGCTCCAGCACGGTGGCGGTGACGTCCGGCGCGGTCAGCACGGTGGAGACCACCTCGACCAGCTTCATCGCCGGGGCCGGGTTGAAGAAGTGCATGCCGATCACGTCCTGCGGCCGCGAGGTGGCGGTCGCGCAGCTGATCACCGGCAGCGAGGAGGTGGTGGTGGCGAGCACCGCGCCCGGCCTGACGATCTTGTCCAGGGTGGCGAACAGCTCCCGCTTGACCGCCAGGTCCTCGGCGACCGCCTCGACCACCAGGTCCACCTCGGCCAGCTCGGCGTACTGGCCGACCGGAGTGACCAGCGCCAGCGCGGCGTCCCGCGCCCCGGCGGACAGCCGGCCCTTGGCCACCGAGCGCTCCAGCGACTTCGCCAGCTGCGCCTTGGCCTTCTCGGCCTTCTCCTGGCTGCGGGCGGCCAGCAGCACCGGGTGCCCGGCCTTGGCGAACACCTCGGCGATGCCGGTGGCCATCGTCCCCGAGCCGCAGACGCCGACGGTGCGCACCGGCCGGCCCGGGACCTTCGGCCGGGCCGGCCCGGTGGCCGCGTCCACGGCCCGGGAGGAGCCCGGCGCCTCGTAGGTGTAGAAGCCGCGGCCGGTCTTGCGGCCCAGCAGCCCGGCGGCGACCAGCTGGCCGAGGATCGGGGCGGGCGCGTGCAGGCGGTCCCGGGACTGCTCGTACATCGCCTCCAGGACGGTGCGGGCGGTGTCGATGCCGATCAGGTCGAGCAGCGCCAGCGGGCCCATCGGCAGGCCGCAGCCGAGCCGCATCGCGGCGTCGATGTCCTCCCGCGACGCGTACTTGGACTCGAACATCGCGGCGGCCTGGTTCAGGTAGGCGAACAGCAGGCCGTTCACCACGAAGCCGGCCCGGTCGCCGGCCGCCACCGGCTCCTTGCCGAGGTCGCGGGCGAAGGCGGCGGCGTCCTCGGCGGTCCGCGGGGAGGTCAGCACGGTGCGGACCACCTCGACCAGCTTCATGCCGTGCACCGGGTTGAAGAAGTGCAGGCCGAGCACCCGCTCCGGACGGGAGGTCGCGGCGGCGATCCGGGTCACCGACAGCGCGGTGGTGCCGGTGGCCAGCACGGTGGCCTCCGGGCAGATCCGGTCCAGCTCGGCGAAGACCTCCCGCTTCAGCTCCAGCTGCTCGGGCACCTCCTCGATCACCAGGTCCGCCCCGGCGGCGGCCGTCAGGTCGTGGCCGACGGAGATCCGGGCCAGCAGCCCGGTGCGCTCCTCGGCGGTCAGCCGCTCCCGGTCGACCGCGTGCGCGGTGGCCTCCTCGATCCGGGCCAGTGCCCGGGCGGCCGAGTCCTCGGTGGCCTCGATGCCGATCACCCGGCGGCCGCTCTTGGCGACCGCCACGGCGACGCCGGCACCCATCGTGCCGAGGCCGACGACGGCGACAGTGGGGAAGGGACGCTCCATCTGTCCTGACTCCTAGTCATGAAGGGCCCGCGCGTGCTCCGGCGGGCGCGCCGCCGCGCCCGGACGCGCGCCGGGGGCGGCCGCCGCCGGAGGAGGGTCCACGCGCGGGGGCTGGGGAGATGACGGGGTGGGGCGCATCCGGGCAGGGGCCGGTCCGCTCCGGCCGAACTGCGGATGTGCCGTGGTGCTCAGGCGCTCGAAGGTGAAGGAAGCGGCTCTGATACGAGGAGGAACCCGGCCCGCCGCGGTCCGCGGCACCTGCCGGTGAAAGCGCACCGCGCGGGCGCCGGAGAAGCGGCGACCGCGGCCTGCCGCCGGTGCGGCTCCCGAAGCCCGGCGGAGGTGCGTGTCCGGCCACTGTAGCGAAGCTACTGGTGAGTAGGAAGGGGGCGTGGGCGGAAAACCGTTCGGGGCCGCGGGCGGGCGTTCGCTAGGGTGATCGACGCGGGGGCGGCTCCGCGGCGTGCTTCCTTCTCACTCATCTGCAAAATGAACCCGAGTGCGCCCACTCTCCGCCCCCGCTTCGTCGTATCCACCGGGGGAAGAGCAGTGAAGAAGCAGAACGCCGTGGCGCCCGAGGCCGCACTGGACGCCTACCTGCTGCACCGCCACGGGATGGTCCGGGTCGAGCCCGGAGCCGGGCCCGACGAGCCCCTGCCGTGGTCCGCCCGGGGGCTGGTCGCCCTGGAGGCCGACCTCGTCCGGCGCGGCCACGTGCTCACCGCCCCGCTGCGCGCCGCGCTCGGCCGGCTGCGCCCGCTCGACCTCGCCGCGGCCGGCACCCGGCTGCTGCGCGGCATCGACGCGATGCTCGGCGCCGACCGCGGCCACACCCCGCTGTTCCGCCGCTTCCCCGAGGGCGTGCCCTCCCACGCCCACGCCGACTACTCCGCACTCGTCCGCGGCTACCTCCTCTGCCAGGCGAGCCAGATCTGCCTGGTCTGCGAGCGCGACAGCCTGGAGGCCGGGATCGGCGCCCTCGCCCCCTGCGCCCACCTGCTGTGCGGTGACTGCTACCTGGAACTGGTCGAGAACGGCGGCGACCCCCACTGCCCGCTCTGCCGCACCCCGCTGGAGCGCGGGCGCCGCCTGTCCAACGACACCAGGGCCGCCCGCAACGCCGCCCGCGAGCTGCGGGCCGGCCCGCAGCTCAAGCCGCTGCGCCGGGCCGACCCCGAGGACGTGGGCCTCCTCGCCGCCACCGGGCTGGCCGCGCTGCTCGCCCGGCAGACCCCGCTGAGCCCGCAGGACCGCGAGGACCTCGCCCTGCTGCTCCACCACGCCCCGGACGACCCGGCCGGCTGGCTGCCCGCCGAGATCCCCGTCCGGGAGACCCGCGCCACCGTGCTGGCCGCCCTGCTGCACCGCGACCGGGAGGCCGCCCGGCCGCTGCTGGCCGCCCACCTCACCACCGCCACCGACGTCCTGCGGCTGATCAGGGCGTGGTCCGGCGCCGAGCCCGACCTGCTGCCCGAGACCGCCCGCACACTGCGCCTGCGCAACCTGCCCCGCCCGCTGCGCCGCGACCTGCTCGCCGTCCTGGACGCGTTCCCGGTCGGCACCCTCGCCGAGGACCTGCGCCGCCACCGCGAGCCCTGGCTGCGTGCCGGCGAACTGCTGCACCCGTACGAGCACCGCGCCCGCTTCCCGTACGCGGCGGCCGCGTTCGCGGTGGTCCGGCAGAGCGATCTCGACCTCCACGGCCTCGGCCCGCTGCTGCGCGAGGCGCCCGCCCCCCTGCGCGTGAGCGAGACGCCCGGCGGCCACACCCGGCTGACCGTGGAGACCTTCGCCGCCCGGGTCGAGCGCGCCCTCGGGCAGGGCGACCTGCCCGCCGCCGTCCGGCTGCTGGCCGGCCGTCCGGGCGAACTGGTGCGCCGACTGCACCACCTGCTGCGGGTCCACGCCGCCTGGCTGCCCGGCGAACCGCTGCCCGCCGAACTCGCCGAGGCGCTGCCCGGCGCCCTGCGCGCCGTCGCCCCCGGCCCGCTGCTCGGCGCGTACGGACGGCTGCGCGCGCCGCGCGAGTACGGCGAGCGGCGGCTGTACTTCCCGCGCGGCCGGGTCGCCTCGGCGCACGCCAGGGCCGACCGGGGCACGCCCGTCCCGGCCGCTCTCAGCGCGCCCGTCTGCGCCCTGATCGAGGCCGAACTGCTGCGCCGGGCCGGGCGGTCGGCCCACGGGCCGGAGCGCTACGAGGTGGCCGTGCTGGACGCCGCGCTGGCCGACCTGGTCGTCCCCTTCGCCGAGCGCGCCAGCGCCAGGACCCTGGTCGCCGTGCCGCGCGGCAGCGTGCAGCGGATCCCGGACGGGCAGCGGCTGAGGCTGTTCCTGCACTGGACGCAGCGCCCGCACCAGCGGGTGGACCTCGACCTGTCGGTCGCCTTCTACGACGAGGAGTGGCAGTTCGTCGGCCTGTGCGACTACACCCGGCTGGTCACCGGGCCGCGGGCCGCCGTCCACTCCGGGGACTACACCAGCGCCCCGCCGCCGCACGGCGCCACCGAGTTCGTCGACCTCGACCTGCCGGCGCTGGGCGAGGCCGGCGCCCGGTACGCGGTGGTGGTGGTGTTCAGCTACAACGACGTCCCGTTCGAGGACCTCACCGACGCCTTCGCCGGTTTCATGGCCCTGACCCCGTCCGAGGCGGCCCGGCAGCGCAAGAGCGGCTTCCACCCCAAGGGCGTCCGCCAGCGCCTCGACCTCGCCGGGGACGCCAGGATCTGCGTGCCGATGATCGTCGACCTGCAGCGCCGCGACTACACCTGGACCGACCTCAACGCGGGCGCCGGCAGCGGGTTCCACAACCTCGACCGGCACCACGCCAGGATCGGCTCGCTGGCCGCCGACGTCCTGACGCACTTCGCCCCCGGCTCCCGGGCCACCCTCTGGGACCTCGCCTGCGCCACCGCCGCGGCGGGCAGCGACGAGGTGCTGGTCCGCGACCGGACCGGCCGCGGGCTCGACGTCTACCGGCGGGGCGCGGACGAGCCGGTGAGCGCCTTCGCCGAACGGCTGCGCGCCCGCCACGAGAGCGACCGGCGCACCGAGCTGCCGCCGGACGACACCGCCCGGCTGATCGCCGAACGCCTCGACGGCGCCCGGGCGTTCGCCGCCCTGGTGCACGCCGACGTGCCCGCGCCGGCGCAGGCGCGCGGGACGCTCTACCGGCTCTACCCGGGCCCGACCGACGCCGCCCCGGACACCCTGGAGCGGATCACCGCGGGGGAGTGGACGGCCAGGTTCGCCCCGAACGGGTGAACGGGTGAACGCGGCTGCCAAGCGGACCACCCGATAGGGGAGTTATCCGACCCCGACCGGCGGGGCAGCATGGGGACATGACCACCGGAACCGCCACCGCCGGCCCCACCGCGCCCGGTCCCGACGAGCCGCCCGTCACCGCCGAACGGCTCGCCGCCGCCGCCGCGGCGGCCGTCGCGCTGCCATCGCGCGCCGACCGGGCCGAGCGCGCCGAGGAGGCCGTCGACCGGCTGCGCACCGAGGCCGTCGAGGCGGTGGCCGTCACCTGGGTGGACAACGCCGGCATCACCCGGGCCAAGGCCGTGCCGCTCGGCGGTCTGGTGCACGCCGCGCAGTGGGGCGTCGGCACCGCGCCCTGCTTCGACGTGTTCCTCGCCGACGACGCGATCACCACCAGCGCGATCATCGGCGGCCCCACCGGGGACCTCAGGCTCTACCCGGACCTCGACCGGGTCGTCCCGCTGGCCGCCCAGCCCGGCTGGGCCTGGGCCCCGGGGGACAGGTACACCCAGGCCGGCGCCCCGCACCCCGGCTGCCAGCGGCTGTTCGCCCGCCGGGCCGAAGCCACGGCGGCCGCGCGCGGCCTGGGCCTCAAGGCCGGCATCGAGGTCGAGTGGACGGTCGCCCTGGCCGGCGCCCCGAAGGAGGACCCGCAGTACCCGACGCACGGCCCGGCGTACGGGATGCACCGGGTCACCGACCTCTCCGACTACCTGCGCGACGTCCTGCGCGCCCTCGGCCGGCAGGGGCTGACCGTCCTGCAGATCCACCCCGAGTACTCCCCGGGCCAGTTCGAGGTCTCGGTCGCCCCCGAGGGCCCGGTCGCCGCCGCCGACACCTCCGTCCTGGTCCGGCACACCGTCCGGGCCGTCTCCGCCCGGCACGGCCTGCGGGTCTCCTTCGCCCCGGTGGTCGAGACCGGCGGCGTCGGCAACGGCGCGCACCTGCACCTCAGCCTCTGGCGCGACGGGCGCAACCTCGGCCACGGCGGCCCCGGTCCGCACGGCCTGACGGCCGAGGCCGAGGGATTCCTCGCCGGGGTGCTGGACGCGCTGCCCGAACTGCTGGTGCTGGGCTGCTCCAGCCCGGCCGGGTACCTGCGGCTGGTGCCCTCGCACTGGGCCGGCGCCTACCAGTGCTGGGGCCTGGAGAACCGCGAGGCCGCGCTGCGCCTGGTGACCGGCTCCACCGGGGAGCGGGCCGCCGCGGCCAACGCCGAGGTCAAGTGCTTCGACGCCAGCGCCAACCCGTACCTGGCGGTCGGCGGGGTGATCGCCGCCGGTCTCGCCGGGCTGGACCAGCGCCGCGCGCTGCCACCGGAGTTCACCGGGGATCCGGCGGCCGCCGAGCCCGGCACGGTGCCCCGGCTGCCGGCGGGCCCGGCCGAGGCGATCGCCGCGTACGAGCGCTCCGCGGTGCTGCGCGAGGCGCTCGGCGAGCCGCTCTACCAGGCGGTGCTGGCGGTGCGACGGGCGGAGCAGGAGCAGTACGCGGCCGTCACTCCGGAGGAGTTGGTCATGGCCACCCGCTGGCGGTACTGAACGGTGGCCCGGCCGGGGGAGCCCGCGCTGGTCGACCACCACTGCCACAGCGTGGTGGCGGCCGAGCTCGCCGACGAGGCCCTGGCCGGGCTGCTCACCGAGTCCGACCGGCCGCCCGCTCCCAGCTGTTCGCCCTTCGACAGCGCGCTGGGCCTCGCGGTGCGGCGCTGGTGCCCGCCCGTGCTCGGCCTGCCGGCGCACGCCCCGGCCGCCGACTACCTGGCCCGGCGGCAGGAGTTGGGCGCGGCCGAGTCCACCGGGCGACTGCTGGCGGCGGCCGGCCTGGACACCTGCCTGGTGGACACCGGGCTGGCCACCGCCGCCGGCCACGAACTGCTGCCGCTGGCCGAACTCGCCGCGGCCACCGGGGCGTCGGTGCGCGAGGTGGTCCGGCTGGAGTCGGTCGCCGAGACGGTGACGGCCGGCGCCGGGGACTGGCCGCGGGCCGTCGCACAGGCGCTCGCGTCGGCCGCGGCCGGGGCCGTCGCGGTCAAGTCGGTGCTCGCCTACCGGCACGGTCTGGCCGCGCCCGCCGAACGCCCCTCCGCCGCGGCCGTGGTGGCCGCGGCCGGCGCCCACCTGCGCGGCGGGCGGGGCCGGCTGACCGACCCGGTGCTGCTGCACCACCTGCTCTGGACGGCGGTGGACGTCTGCGCCGGGCTCGGCCTGCCGCTCCAACTCCACACCGGCTTCGGCGATCCGGACCTCACCCTGCACCGGGCCGACCCGTCGCTGCTGACGGACTTCGTGCGGGCCGCCGAGCCCAGCGGCGTCCCGCTGGTGCTGCTGCACGGGTACCCGTACCACCGGCAGGCCGCCTGGCTGGCCCAGGCCTTCCCGACGGTGTACACCGACCTCGGGCTGACCGCCTCCTACACCGGGCCGCGGGTGGCCGCGGTGCTGGGCGAGATGCTGGAGCTGGCCCCGTTCGGCAAATTGTTGTTCTCCACCGATGCCTACGGGCTGCCCGAACTTTATTTGGTGGGCACCTGTCAGTTCCGGTACGGACTGGGTGCGGTGCTCGCCGACTGGCGAGCCGACGGCGCCTGCTCCGCGGCCGATGCCGGGCGGGTGGCGCGGCTGCTCGCGGCCGACAACGCGCGTCGGCTGTACGCGTTGTAGGGGTGCGATCCGTCCTGGTGGTGGATGCCGTGGCGGGTGTGGCAGCACGTCGGCGAACCATCACTTTTTAACACTCTTGACCTCTGTTTCCTTGTTGACCGCCGGGCGGCGGTAACCCCTGCTCCTGGTCAAGATGTGACGATTAGATGACTACCCCTTGCGCTTATAACCAAATATTCATTAGCGTCCCGGTCATTCCCAAGCGCACCTGCCCACCGCAGCTGCCGCCTGACGCCTCGGGAGGCCAACCCTCATGCGTGTTCCTCGGATCAGCCGTACCCGGTACGCGGCCGTGGGCGTCGTGCTCGCCACCGCCGGTGCCCTCGCGCTGCCGGCCGGCACCGCCGTCGCGGCTCCCGCGGCCGACTCGACGACCGGTCCGCTGATGAGCTACGTCGTCAACACCAAGGCCAACCACGGCCAGGTGCAGAAGGTCGAGAAGGCCATCACCGGCCTCGGCGGCACCGTCGTCCAGTCCTACGAGCAGGTCGGCGTCGTCGTCGCCCGCTCGAACGACACCAAGTTCGCCGAGAAGCTGCGCCTGGCCAAGGGCGTCGACTCGGTCGGCGCCAGCCGCACCAAGGGCATCCAGGCCTCCGACCAGGGCAAGGCCGAGGTCGCCACCGAGTCGGCCGCCGTGGCGGCCGCCCCGGGTGAGGACCCCGACGAGGCCTACCAGTGGGACATGCGTCAGATCGGTGCCGACAAGGCCCACAAGATCTCGCTCGGCAGCCGCAACGTGACCGTCGGCGTGCTGGACTCCGGCATCGACGCCACCCACGAGGACCTTGCCGCCAACGTGGACGCCTCGCAGTCGGTCTCCTGCATCGACGGCAAGACGAACACCGACTGGAAGGCCTGGCAGCCGACCACCAGCGACCACGGCACCCACGTGGCCGGCACCATCGGCGCCGCCAAGAACGGCAAGGGCATCGTCGGCGTCGCGCCGAACGTGAAGCTGGCCGCCGTCAAGGTCGTCGACGACGGCGGGTTCATCTACCCGGAGAACGCGGTCTGCGGCTTCGTCTGGGCCGGCGAGCACGGCTTCAAGGTCACGAACAACAGCTACTTCGTCGACCCGTGGATGTTCAACTGCAAGACGGACAAGGACCAGGCGGCCATCTCGGACGCCGTCCGCAAGGCCGTCGCCTTCTCGCAGCGCAAGGGCGTGCTCAACATCGCCGCCGCCGGCAACGAGAACATCGACCTGGCGCACAAGACCGTCGACGTGGCCAGCCCGGACGACACCACCCCCGGCACCCGCCCGGTCACCAACGACTGCCTGTCGCTGCCGACCGAGCTGCCCGGCGTCGTGGCCGTCTCCGCGGTCGGCTCCGACGGCGTCAAGGCGTACTACTCCAGCTACGGCAAGGGCGTCGTGACCGTCACCGCGCCGGGTGGCGACCGCCGCTTCCAGTTCCCGAACACCCCGGACAAGGACGGCCGCATCCGGTCCACCATCCCCGGTGGCAAGTACGGCTACATGCAGGGCACCTCGATGGCCACCCCGCACGTCGCCGGCGTGGCCGCGCTGCTCGCCAGCACCTTCCCGTGGGCCAGCCCGGACGAGCTGACCGAGCTGCTGACCACCCACGCCGAGTCCGTCACGTGCCCGAAGGGCGAGTTCAACCCGGGCGGCGCCGGCACCTGGAAGGCCACCTGCGAGGGCGGCGCGGACGACAACGGCTTCTACGGCGCGGGCCTGGTCAACGCCGAGAAGGCGGTCCAGTGGTGGCGCTGACGCGCTGACCGCGGACAGCACTGAACAGTAGAGCCGGGGAGCGGGACCACTGGGTCCCGCTCCCCGGCCGCGTTCGCGCACCGGCCGGTCGCGGGTGATCGCCGTTAGGTCGCCGTTCGGTCGCATTCGAGCACCGGGGCACCGCGGCGCCGGAGTGCCGGAGCACCGGCCGAGGTCGTCCCGCGCCCGACCCGACGAAGAACTACCGCTCCTCGTCGAAGTGGTGCTCCCAGACCGTCTCCACCGACGGCTTGCCGTGCAGGTCCGGCACCTCCTGGAGCCAGGCCGGCCGCCCCGCCCTGGTCCGGGCCGCCCGCCGCCGCTCCGCCTCGCGCAGCTGCTCGGGCGTGGCGAAGCCCTCCGGCAGCCACTCCTCGGAGAGCACCACCCGGGCGGCGAGGTGCGTGACGTAGGCGTGCCGCACGGCGTCCACCGAGTCGAAGCCGGGCTCGCCGGCCAGCCACTCGTCCGGGACCAGCGCCACGACCTCCTCCAGCAGCGGCACGGTGACCAGCGGCCCGAGCTCCTCGTCGGCCAGCCGGACGTCCGGGGCCGAGCCGCCGAGCGCGTGGGCGCTGAGGTCGTACCGCTTGCCGACCGCCGCCCCGGCCCCCGCCCAGCGGTGGTGGAAGATCAGCGCGGCGCCGTTGTCGATCAGCCAGAGCCGCCCGTGCCAGACCACCAGGTTGGGGTTGTGCACGGTGCGGTCGACGTTGCCGGTCAGGGCGTCCAGCCAGACCACCCGGCCGGCCTCGGCGGAGTCCACCGCGATCATCCCCGGCGTGAAGTCCCGCGCGCCGGGCAGCAGGTCCATCCCGAGGTTGAGGCCGGCGCTGGCCTTGAGCATGTCCTGGATCTCGGTGTCCGGCTCCTCGGCGGCGACGGCCGGGTCGAAGTCCACCAGCCGCAGTTCCGGCACCCGCAGGCCCAGCCGCCGGGCCAGCTCGCCCACGATCACCTCGGCGATCAGCGCCTTGCGGCCCTGCGCGGCCCCGGTGAACTTGACCACGTACGTTCCCAGGTCGTCGGTCTCCACCACGCCGGGGACGGAGCCGCCGGCCCGCAGTGGATCGACGTAGCGCACGGCAGTCACCAGATCGAGCACACCGGCCACCCTATCCCGCCGCGTCGCGGGCGTGAGCCTGTGATTGGCTTGCCGGACAGAGCGGTTCCCACCGGATGAGGAGAGCAAGGTCATGGGACAGGTGCAGGCCACCACGGAGCGGGTCTACGACGCGGCCCCCGAGCGGGTGTACGAGGCGCTGGCCGACTACCAGGTGACCCGCCCGAAGCTGCTGCCCGCGCAGTACAGCGAGTACGAGGTGCGGGTCGGCGGCACCGGTGCCGGCACCCAGGTGCACTGGCGGCTGCAGGCCACCGAGAAGCGGGTGCGCGACTGCCTCTTCACCGTCTCCGCGCCCGAGCCCGACCAGCTGGTGGAGAAGGACGCCAACTCCAGCATGGTGATCACCTGGACGGTCTCGGCCGTCGGCGAGGGCCGCTCCAAGGTCACCGTGACCGCCACCTGGCAGGGCGCGACCGGCATCGGCGGCTTCTTCGAGCGCACCTTCGCCCCGAAGGGCCTGAACCGGATCCACGACCAGGTGCTGGCCAACCTGGCCGCCGAGGTCCGCTGACCCTGAGCCCGCTCAGGGTCCACCGGAACCTCCGAGAACCACTGCGGCCGCCGAGGCCCGCTGATGTCCGCCGAGGGCCGCCGCAGCCGCCGGGCCCCGCCGGAATCGCCAACCGCGCGATTCGCGCGCGTGGATCCATCGAAGCGCTCGAATCGCGCGG
>NZ_JBHXTL010000075.1:0-49636 GCF_042677365.1 Kitasatospora sp. NPDC127116 | reverse complement strand
GCGAAAAGGGCGACCGGGGAGACATGCGTCCCGGTCGGCCTCACAAGCCCTGACGGCTGAACGAGCAGCAGCGTCAGCGAATGTTGTCCACGTCGACCAGGTCGACCCGGACGTTGCGACCGCCGAGGGCGCCGACCACGGTGCGCAGAGCGCGCGCCGTACGGCCGCCCCGGCCGATCACCTTGCCGAGGTCATCGGGGTGCACTCGCACCTCGATGGTGTTACCCCGACGCAGGTTGCGCGAGCGCACCTGCACCTCGTCGGGGTGCTCGACGATGCCCTTCACCAGGTGGTCGAGGGCGTCCTCGATCACGATCAGGCCTCGGCGGCGACGTCGGCCTCGGCCTCGGCCTTGTCCGACTTCTTGGCCTTCGGGGTGATGGCGACACCGGTGGTGGCGTCCTCGAAGCCGGCGACGGCCTTCGCGAACAGGTGCGAGAAGTCCTCGACCTTCGGCTCGGCGACCAGCAGCGGCGCCGGAGCCGGCAGGCCCTTGAACTTCTGCCAGTCGCCGGTCAGCTTCAGGATGGCGAGCACCGGCTCGGTCGGCTGGGCGCCGACGGACAGCCAGTACTGGGCGCGGTCGCTGTCGACCTCGATCTTCGAGGGGTTGTAGGTCGGCTGGTAGATGCCGATCTCCTCGATCGCGCGACCGTCACGCTTGGTGCGGGCGTCGGCGACGACGATGCGGTAGTGCGGGGAGCGAATCTTGCCGAGACGCTTCAGCTTGATCTTGACTGCCACGGGAGTGGATTCTCCTGGTGTTGACGTGGGTGAGCGGGCTCGCCATCGCGTGGGGTTGCGCGGCGGACCGTTCAAGGGACACGCCAGCCGTAGGAGAGAGGGGTCCTGCTCGGCTGCCGAGTACTCAGCTGTCCATTCTGCCACATCGGCGAGAACCGGCTGCACGCGGGACCGGGAGCCCGGTCAGGGCTCGACCGGGAGCCCCCGCTCCCGGTCCAACCCGAAGACGTCACCGCTGTCCTGCCGTACCGCTCATTCGGTACCGCTCATTCGGTACCGCTCACTCTGCCGCCCGATGCCGCTCATTCCGGCCGGGCCGCTGCCCGCACAGCAGCCCGCCGGGACGTCGAACGACTAAGCGATCTTGAACGGCTGCTGGCACGCGCCGCAGACGATGGACGCCTGCGCGAGCACCGACGGAACGACCCGGACGTTGCGCCCGCAGCCGCAGACCGCCTTGACCCGCACGCCGCCCCCGGAGGAGCCGTGCCGGGCCGCCGGGCCGCGGAAGGCGCGCGTCGCGCCGTCGCCGGCCACCGCCTCCTGGTGCGCCCCGAGGGCACGGTCCAGGCGCTCGATGGTCTCGGCGTACCGCTCCTGCGTCTCCTTGAGCATGGTCACCTGGGAGAAGCCGCTGCTCGCGTGCGGCTCGACCGGGTGCGCCAGGCCCAGCTCGGAAGCGAGCATCAGGAAGCGCCGGTTGTGGTAGCGGCCGGCCCGCGAGGTGTCCCGGATGTCCCGGGCCGCGGCCAGACCGTGGGCGGCCTCGTGCAGGAGTCGCTCGAAACCGAGCCGTGTCCCGCAGGCCGAGGAGGACTCGCCGATCAGCGCCTCGGGCGAGGCGAGGTCGGGGAGGTCCTGGTGGTAGGCCTGGATGTCACTCCAGGCGGCGGCCAGTTCGGCCGCGAGAACGAGGGGCTGTGTCGTGCTCACGCTAGACCAACGATGGAGTGCGAGCCGATGTTCCGCATGTTCTCGTTCTTGGGAAATTCACAGGGAACTCCCAGGAATGCAAGGCCGCGCGCGAATTGCGCGTTCCGGATCTGACGCAAGACCAACCCCCTGCCGGTTTCGGCCCGTCGCGAGGTCGGCGGGCCTGGTGAATTTCCGTCCGGGGAGCGGGCTGTCGCCACCCAGGACGTACGGCCCGTGGGCCTGCCGGATTGACAGGGCCACGGGCCGTACACCGTACCGCTATTCCGTTAATACCGGGAGTTGACCGGCCAGTAGGGATGTCCACCGCGGGGACGCACCGGAGGAGTTACCGGATTCTTACCCTTCCGCATTCCGGGCAAATGTCGCCGCTGTCGGTCATTACCCGCGGACGACGGACGCCCGGCGGACATCAACAGGACATCCACCGAACACCGAACGCCCGTCGGGGCGCACCCGTGACGGCCGCGCGCCCGGAACGGACGCACGCCCGGGCCGAGCGCGCCCCCGGAGCGGACCCGAACCCGGGACAAGCGGGCCCCGGACGGACGACGGCGCAGCCCGGACGGACGACGGCGCACCCCGGACGGACGTCAGTACGCCCGGGCGACGATCGCGATGTTGCCCTCCTGGTCGTCCGCCGCCGGCACCGAGCCGTCGGCCGCGACGATGCAGCGCACCGTGACGCCCTGCTCGGCCAGCTTGGCCTCGCCCTCCGCGCCGAGCTCGGCCCAGGAGATCCGGCCCCAGCCGGTCGCGGCGGCCTCGATGGCCTCGTCGATGGTCTTGACGTCGACCGTGCGGGACTCGCGGCGCTCGCGGGACTGGCGCAGCAGCAGCGCCTGGTCCTCCTCCAGCACGCCCGGGACCAGCGCGACGAGGGAGTCGATGGAGACCGGCTCCTTGCCGCCCGGGATGCGGCGGGCCAGCATCGCGGTGCCGTTCTCCAGATCCCGCGGGCCGACCTCGATGCGCAGCGGAACGCCCTTGAGTTCCCAGTCGACGGCGCGGCGGCCGAACGGGGTGTCGGTGCGGTCGTCGACCACGACCCGGATGCCGGCGGCCTCCAGCTGGGCGCCGATCTCGCGGACCTTGGCGATGACCGCGTCGTCGCCCTTGATGGCGAGCACGACGGCCTGGACGGCGGCCAGGCGCGGGGGCACCCGCAGGCCGTTGTCGTCGCCGTGGGACATGATCAGGCCGCCGACCATGCGGGTCGAGACGCCCCAGGAGGTCTGCCAGACGTGCTCGCGCTCGGCGCCCTGCAGCTGGTAGGTGGTGTTGAACGCCTTGGCGAAGTTCTGGCCCAGCTCGTGGCTGGTGCCCATCTGCAGGGCCTTGCCGTCGCCCATCATGCCCTCGAGGGTGAGGGTGTTGATGGCGCCGGCGAAGCGCTCCTTGGCGGTCTTGCGGCCGAGCACGACGTCGATGCCGAGCACGTTGGTCATGAAGTCGCCGTAGACCTGGGTGTGGATCATCGACGCGTAGGCGCGGGCGTCCTCGTAGGTGGCGTGGGCGGTGTGGCCCTCCTGCCAGAGGAACTCGGTGGTGCGCAGGAAGACGCGCGGGCGCAGCTCCCAACGGACCACGTTGGCCCACTGGTTGATCAGCAGGGGCAGGTCCCGGTGGCTCTGCACCCACTTCGAGAAGTACTCGTTGATGATCGTCTCGGAGGTCGGCCGGACGACGACCGGCTCCTCCAGCTGCTTGCCGCCGCCGTGGGTGACCACCGCGAGTTCGGGGGCGAAGCCCTCGACGTGCTCGGCTTCCTTGGTCAGGTAGGACTGCGGGATGAACATCGGGAAGTAGGCGTTCTGCGCGCCGGCCTTCTTGATCCGCGCGTCCATCTCCTGCTGCATCCGCTCCCACAGGCCGTAGCCGTACGGTCGGATGACCATGGTGCCGCGCACCGGACCGTTGTCGGCCAGCTCGGCCTTGTTGATGAGGTCCTGGTACCAGCGCGGGAAGTCTTCCGCCTGAGGGGTGAGAACGGGTGCCTTAGCCATGGGGCGAATGGTACGGGGCCCGGGGCCCCGGTTTCGAATCGGTATCACCGGACGGGGGCGCACCACCGCGACACGCGCGCACCACCCTGCACCCCTCTGGACGCCGGGCCCGACCCGCTGTTCGCTGGTGTGGGGCGGGACTTTGGGGGAGCCGTAGCAGCACACCGAAGGACCGGATGGGAGGCCGCCGTGGCTTCAGCTCGGACGACCGGCACGACCGCACGACCGACGGGCGCACGCCCGCACCACCCGCGGACCGGGGTCGCCCGCCCCGCGCGGGCGCGCGACTGGGCGGAGATCCAGGAACGCATGCTGGTGCCGCTCTACGAGGCGGTCTACGACCGGCTGGAGGTCGGCCCGGCGAGCAGTGTGCTGGGCCTGGGCTGCCGGTCCGGGCTGGCCCTGCTGCTCGCCGCCGGGCGGGGCGCCCAGGTCGCCGGGCAGGAGCCGCGGGAGGAGCTGCGCGAGCTGGCCCACGACCGTCGGCTGCGGGTGTGCGCGGGGGCTCGGACAGCGTCCGCCGTCCCCCGCTCGGCCCATTCGCTGGTAACGGTTTTCGAGCAGCTGCCCGGCGCCGCCGGGTCCGGCCCGGTGGTCGCCGAGGCCGCCCGGCTCGCTCTCCCGGGCGGGCACGTGGTGCTGGCCGCCTGGGGCCCGCCGGAGCGCTGCGAGAGCGCCGCGGTGCTGGACGTGGCCCGGCGGATGGCGGGCCGGACCACCGCGCGGGACCCGTTCGAGCTGAGCGTGCCGGGCGCCCTGGAGGACCTGCTCGCCCCGGCCGGCCTGCGCCCGGCCGGCAGCGGCCGGGTGAGCTGCCCGTTCGCGTACGCCGACCTCGACAGCGCCGTTCGCGGCCTGCTCTCCACCGGTCTGTTCGATCCGGCCGAGGAGTTCTCCGGCGCCTCGCTGGTGGCCAAGGAACTGGAGGAGGCGCTCCAGCCTCACCTGCGCGCGGACGGCACGGTGCGGATGGAGAACCTGTTCCGCTACCTGGTCGCCGAGCGGCCGCGCTAGCAGGGGCGGGGAGACGAAAAAAACCGGGGGCGCTCGCCACTCTGGCGCGCGCCCCCGGCATCGGGCGTCACGCCCGGTCGATCGACTTCCCGTCGGAACCGTCGGAACCGTCGGAAGACCCCGCCGACCCCGTGGAAGGCCCTTCGGAAGACCCCGCCGACCCCGCCGAGCCCTCCGCGCCCGCCGAACCCGCCGAGGCCGCCTCCCGCGGCACCCCCGCCGCCCGGTACGCCGCCTCCTCGTCCAGCGTCTCCGCCTCCAGCAGCGCCGCCGCCAGCGCGTCCAGCCGGTGCCGCTGCTCGTTCAGGATCCGCACCGCGTCGCCGTAGCACTCGGAGACGATCCGCCGGGCCTCCTCGTCCACCGCGTCCAGGGTGGTCGGCGCGGCGGAGAGCCCGTACGCGCCCTGCGGGTCGGAGGGCACCGCGGTGAGCCGCCCGACCCGCTCGCTCATCCCCCAGCGCCCGGCCATCCCGCGGGCGATGTTGGTGACCTGCTCCAGGTCGCTCTCCGCGCCGGTGGTGATCACCCCGTAGACCACCTGCTCGGCCGCCATGCCGCCGAGCGCGCCGATGATCCGGCCGCGCAGGTAGGGCTCGGTGTACGAGTAGCGGTCGTTCTCCGGGGTGGAGAGGGTGACGCCGAGCGCCCGGCCGCGCGGCACGATGGTGATCTTGCGGACCGGGTCCGCGCCGGGCTGGAGCATGCCCAGCAGCGCGTGCCCGCTCTCGTGGTACGCCGTCCGCTCGCGCTCCTCCTGCGGCATCACCAGCGGCCGCACCGCACCGAGCTGGACCTTCTCCAGGGCGTCCGAGAGGTCCCGCTCGTTGACGGCGTCCTGCTCGCGCTTGACGGCCAGCAGCGCTGCCTCGTTGACCAGGTTGGCGAGTTCGGCGCCGGTCATCCCGGGCGTGACCTTGGCCAGTTGGTTGAGGTCGGTGCCGCCGGCCAGCGGGACGCTGCGGCTGTGGATGCGCAGGATCGCGGCACGGCCCTCCCGGTCGGGCGGGCTGACGGTGATCCGCCGGTCGAAGCGGCCGGGGCGCAGCAGCGCCGGGTCGAGCACGTCCGCCCGGTTGGTCGCGGCGATCACGATGACGCCCTCGGAGCCGGTGAAGCCGTCCATCTCGGTGAGGATCTGGTTGAGGGTCTGCTCGCGCTCGTCGTGCCCGCCCATGCCGCCGCCGGCGCCGCGCTGGCGGCCGATGGTGTCGATCTCGTCGATGAAGATGATCGCGGGGGCGACCTTGCGGGCCTCGGCGAACAGCTCGCGGACCCGGCTGGCGCCGACGCCGACGATCATCTCGATGAACTCGGAGGCGGAGGCGGAGAAGAACGGCACGTTCGCCTCGCCGGCCACGGCCCGGGCGAGCAGGGTCTTGCCGGTTCCGGGCGGGCCGCTCAGCAGCACGCCGCGCGGCATCTTGGCGCCGAGCCGGCGGTACCGCTCGGGGTTCTTCAAGTAGTCGACGACCTCGGTGAGTTCGGCCTCGACCTCGTCGATGCCGGCCACGTCTGCGAAGGTGGTGCGCTTGCCCTCCTCGGCCATGACCGGCTTGGGCGGGGCCTTGCGGCCGAGCGGTCCGCCGCCGAGTCCGCCGGCCATCCGGCGGGCGAGCAGCACCCAGATGAAGATCAGCAGCAGCATCGGGGCGAGCGAGAGCAGCAGGTTGGTGAGGAAGCTGCGCTGCTGGACGGGCGAGGTGGCGGTGACCTCGACGCCCTGCTGCTGCAGGGTGGCCCAGAGGTTGTCGCCCGCGAAGGAGGGCCGCTGGGTGTCGAACTCGGTGTAGTCGCCCTTGCCGCCGTCCGGTTTGGGCTGGGCGGTCTTGAGGGTGCCCTCGATCGCGTCGCCCTTGGCGTAGATCTTGGTGATGTTGCCCTTGTTCAGCTGGTTGTTGAACTCGGTGTACGAGATCGTGGTGGCGCCGGCGGGGCCGAAGAAGGACAGCAGCAGGTCCGAGATCAGGAACACCACGAGGGCGGTGAGGGCGAGGCCCACCCAGCCGCCGGGCATCCGGCGCTTGGGCGGCGGGGGCGGGGCACCCTCCGAACGCCAGGGCTGTTCGGGGGTCTGACGTGGCGGCACGGGTTCGGTCACCCATCGGACAATACGGACAGCTGCTCGGACGAGCCAATCGCAACGCCGCGCCCGGACCGCCGTACGCCCGCGCCAACCCCTCCCACCAGCGGCTATGCCGTTGCGCCCGGCCACTCCTCGGCGGTCAGGGCGAACCGCTCGTGGTCGCGCCAGTCGCCCTGGAGGAACAGCATCCGCGGCGAGAAGCCCTCGTGCCGGAAGCCCAGCCGCTTGGCCATCGCGACCGAGCGCTCGTTGTCCGGCTGGACGTTGATCTCCAGCCGGTGCAGCCCCAGCCCGTCGGCCGACTGCGGGGCGAAGCAGCGGTCCACGACCAGCCGCATGCCCTCGGTCATCCGGCCGGTGCCGTTGAACGGGAGGTAGGAGTCGTAGCCCAGCGTGGCGTTGCAGAAGCGGCTCATCACGATGTTGGCGACGTTCACCTTGCCGACCAGTCCGCCGGTCTCCCGGTCGAGGATCAGGAAGGTGCGCAGCCCGGAGCCCTGGCGCTTCAGCAGGTCGGGCAGTCCGTCCGGCTCGACCGGGTTCCACCGTCCGATGTGCTCGGCGGACCGCCGGACCGCCTCGGCGTACGCGGCCGTGTCGTCGGCCCTCGGGGCCCTGATCATCACTCGCATGTCCCCATCATCGGACACGCGATCGGCCCGCCGCCCGGAAACACCGGGCGACGGGCCGACCAGAATCGATCAGGACCGACCGCCGTTGATCAACGGATGACCAAGGGCGGCGGCACGTCCAAGGACTACAGCATGTCCTTGAACTCCTTGGGCAGCTCGAAGTCGGCCGGGCCCTTGCCCGCGCCGAGACCGAACGCGCCGCCGTCCGCCGGACCCTGGCCGGCGCCCGGGCCGAGCGCGCGGCGCTCGGCGGCCGCGGCCTCGTCCTGCGCCCGCTTCAGCGGGTTGCCGCTCTTGCGCTTGCCCTTGGCCTGCGGGGCCTTCTTCGCGGACTTCTTCCCGCCGCCGCCCATGCCGGGGATCCCCGGCATGCCGGGCATGCCCTTGCCGGAGGCCATCGCGGACATCATCTTGCGGGCGTCGAAGAACCGCTCGACCAGGTTCTTCACCTCGCCGACCTGGACGCCCGAACCCTTGGCGATGCGGGCCCGGCGGGAGCCGTTGATCAGCTCCGGCTCGGCGCGCTCGGCCGGGGTCATCGACTTGATGATCGCGCCGACCCGGTTGACGTCCTTGTCGTCGATGTTGTTGATCTGGTCCCGGATCTGGCCCATGCCGGGCAGCATGCCGAGCAGCTTGGAGATCGAGCCCATCTTCTGGACCTGCTCCAGCTGGGACAGGAAGTCGTCCAGGGTGAACTGCTTCGGGCCGCCGCGCAGCTTGGCGGCGATCTTCTCCGCCTCGGCCTGCGAGAAGGTCTGCTCGGCCTTCTCGATCAGCGAGAGGACGTCACCCATGCCGAGGATGCGCGAGGCCATCCGGTCCGGGTGGAAGGCGTCGAAGTCGTCGACCTTCTCGCCGTTGGAGGCGAACATGATCTGCCGGCCGGTGACGTGCGCGACCGACAGGGCGGCACCGCCGCGGGCGTCGCCGTCGAGCTTGGAGAGCACCACACCGGTGAAGTCGACGCCGTCGAGGAAGGCCTGGGCGGTGGTGACCGCGTCCTGGCCGATCATCGCGTCGACGACGAACAGGACCTCGTCCGGGTTCACCGCGGCACGGATGTCGGCGGCCTGCTGCATCAGCTCGGCGTCGATGCCCAGGCGGCCGGCGGTGTCGACGACGACGACGTCGTACTGCTTCTGCTTGGCGTACTCGATCGAGTCCTTGGCCACCTGCACCGGGTCGCCGACGCCGTTGCCCGGCTGCGGGCCGTAGAAGGCCACGCCGGCGCGCTCGGCGACCACCTGGAGCTGGTTGACCGCGTTGGGGCGCTGGAGGTCGCAGGCGACCAGCAGCGGGGTGTGCTTCTGCGTCTTCAGCCAGTGGCCGAGCTTGCCCGCGAGGGTGGTCTTACCGGCACCCTGGAGACCGGCCAGCATGATCACCGTCGGGCCGCTCTTGGCGAACCGCACCCGGCGGGTCTCGCCACCGAGGATCGCGATGAGCTCCTCGTTGACGATCTTGATGATCTGCTGCGCCGGGTTCAGCGCGCCGGAGACCTCGGCACCGAGGGCCCGCTCCTTGACCTGCTTGATGAAGGCCCGGACGACCGGCAGCGCGACGTCCGCCTCCAGCAGCGCGATGCGGATCTCGCGGGCGGTGGCGTCGATGTCCGCCTCGCTCAGGCGGCCCTTGCCCCGGAGGTTCTTGAACGTCGCTGCGAGGCGATCGGAAAGGGTGTCGAACACGTCGTCGCGGGTCCTCTGCGGCATCGGTATCAGTACGGTCGTCGCCCCCCAGGGTATCCGGCCGCCCCGGGTGAGGTCTCCACCCCCGGTCGGAACTCCTGCCCGTACCCGTGGCCGCACCCCTGCCCGCGTCCTTCCGCGAGCCCGGGCGGCCCGGCCCCGACCAGCCCCGACCGGCCCCGACCGGGCCCGGCGCTCAGCCCAGCGCGGCCCGGACCGCCGCCGCCACGTCGCCGGCCCGCCCGGCGGTCAGCGGCCGCCCCGCCTCGTCGGTCAGGTAGAACGAGTCGACGGCCTCCGCGCCCAGCGTGGACACGTGCGCGGTGCGCACCCGCACACCCGCCCCGTCCAGCGCCCGGCCGATCCGGTGCAGCAGCCCGGGGGCGTCGTGGGCGCGGACCTCCAGCACGGTCGCGGTCGCCGAGGCCACCGCCGGCGCCACCGCGACCAGCGGCGGCGGGGTGGGGATGCCCCGGCGGCGCGGGGCGGCGGCGTCCCGCTCGGCGAGGCGGCGGGCGACGTCCAGCGAGCCGTCCAGCGCCCGGCGCAGGTCGGCCCGCAGCCGGGCCGCCTCCGGCAGCTCGCCGTACTCGGCCGCCACCCGCCAGGACAGCACCAGCACCGGCCCGGCGCCCACCGGGTCCAGCTCGCGCAGCCCGGCCGAACGGACGGCCAGCCGGTGCAGCGCGAGCACCCCGGCGGCGGTGCCGAGCAGTCCGGGACGGTCCGGGACCGCCAGGTTCAGCTCGACGCCCATCGGCTCGGCGCCCGGCTCCGCCCCCTCCGACCGGGCCCGCAGCGACAGCGCCGGCTGCCCGGTCCGGGCGGCCTCGACCGCCAGCCGCTCCTGCTCGGCGGTCGGCGCCGCCTCGACCGGCGGGACTCCCGCCCCGGCCAGCCGGTCCGCCGCCCGGGCCACCAGCCCGTCCACCAGCGAGGCCCGCCAGCCGCTCCACGCGGCCGGCCCGGTGGCCAGCGCGTCCGCCTCGGTGAGCGCGTGCAGCAGCTCCAGCTCCGGCAGGGTGGTGACCGCCTTGGTGATCGCCTCGACGGTGGCCGGGTCGTCCGGATCGCGCCGGGTCGCGGTGTCCACCAGGGTCAGGTGGTGGCGGACCAGTACCGCCAGGGTCTCGGTGTCCTCGGGGCCGAAGCCCATCCGGGCGCCGAGGTCGCGGACGATCACCTCGCCGGCCGCGCTGTGGTCCCCCGGCCAGCCCTTGCCGATGTCGTGCAGCAGCGCGGCGACCAGCAGCAGGTCCGGCCGGGCCACCCGGCGGGTCATCGCGGCGGCCCGCACCGCCGTCTCCACCAGGTGCCGGTCCACCGTCCAGCGGTGCACCGCGTTGCGCTGCGGACGGCAGCGCACCCGCTCCCAGTCCGGCAGCAGCCGGCGGACCAGCCCCTGCGCCTCCAGCGCCTCCCACACCGGGACGGCCGACTCCCCCGCGCCCAGCAGGGTGACCAGCTGCTCGCGCGCCTCGTCCGGCCAGGGCACCGGCAGCGGGCGGCACTCGGCGGCCAGTCGGCGCACCGTGGCGTACGAGACGGTCAGCCCGTTCTGCGCGGCGGCGGCCGCGGCGCGCAGCGGCAGCACCGGGTCGGCGGCGGGGCGGGCGCCCCGGGCGAGCACCGCCTCGCCGTCCTGTTCGACCACGCCCTCGGCGAGCGGCCGCCGCTCGACCGCGCCCCGGGCCACCGCGCCGGTGCCGCGTCCGGAGCCGACGAAGGGGATGCCAGGCCGGCGCACCCGCCGGCCCCGGCCGCCGCGGGCCGCGAGCACCCGGTCCACCGCCCGCCAGGTGACGTCGCCCGCGTACGCGATGGTGCGGGCGGCCTCGTAGACCTGGCGCAGCAGGGCGTCGGCGTCCAGCACCCCGAGCCGCTCGGCGACCTGGTCCTGGTCCTGGAGGCCGAGCCGTTCGGTGGCCCGGCCGGTGACCAGGTGCAGGGCGTCGCGCACGTCGGCCAGCCGCTGTGCGGCGGCGTCCAGGCCTTCCCGGGGCGCGTCGGCCAGCCAGGTGGCGGCGATCGCGTCCAGCGCCACGACGTCGCGCAGGCCGCCGCGGGCCTCCTTGAGGTCGGGCTCCAGCAGGAAGGACAGCTCACCGTGCCGTTCGGCCCGCTCGCGGCCCAGCTCTCGAAGCTCCGGCAGGCGCGCGGGGGCGCTCGCGCGCCAGTCGGTGAGCACCGCGGAGCGCAGGGCGTCGGTGAGCGCCCGGTCCCCGGCGAGGTGACGGGCGTCCAGCAGGCCGAGCTGGACCTTGAGGTCGGCGGCGGCGACCGAGCGGGCCTGGGCGACGGTGCGCACGGCGTGGTCGAGCCTGGCGCCCGAGTCCCAGACCGGGTACCAGATCCGCTCGGGCAGCTCCCGGGGGATCGGGCCGTCGTGCAGCAGCAGGACGTCCAGGTCGCTGCGCGGGGACAGCTCGCCCCGCCCGTACCCGCCGACCGCGACCAGGGCGACGCGGGGCGGGGCGCCGGCGGCCGCGAGCAGGCCGGCCAGCCAGTCGTCGGTGAGCCGGGCGAGCTCCCGGCGGCGGGGGCGGCCGCCCGGGCCGGGGCCGGCCGGCAGCGCGGCCCGGGCGGCCGCCCTGCCCGCGAGGTCGAAGGGGTCGGCGGGGTCGCAGGAGCCGCCCGGGGCGACGGGGTCGGAGGGCTCGGAGGGGCTGGTCTCGGAGGTCATGCGCGTGGTCCCGTCCGTCGTGCTGCTGAGCCGTCGTGCTGGTGAACCGCCGTGCCGCGCGGGCCACCGGGGCGTGCGAACCGTCGAGTCGTGCAGGCCGTCGTGCCGTGCGAACCGTCGAGTCGCGCGGACCGTCGTGCCGCCGCCCCGACCCGCCGGGCGGGCCGTTCGGCCGGCCGGAGGACGCCGTTGGGCCGTCGGGCGGACCCGCGCACCCGGGGGTGGCAGGTCCGCCGTCCGGCGCGGGGCTACAGGGCGTCCGGGCCGCGCTCGCCGGTCCGGACCCGTACGGCGGTGTCGACCGGAACGCTCCACACCTTGCCGTCGCCGATCTTCCCGGTCCGGGCGGCCTTCACCAGGACGTCGATCAGGTCCTCGGCGTCCTCGTCCTCGACCAGGACCTCGATCCTGACCTTCGGCACCAGGTCCACGGTGTACTCGGCCCCCCGGTACACCTCGGTGTGGCCGCGCTGGCGGCCGTAGCCGCTGGCCTCGGTGACGGTCAGGCCGTGCACCCCGAAGGCCTGGAGGGCGGCCTTCACCTCGTCCAGTCGGTACGGCTTGATCACGGCGGTGATGAGCTTCATCGGGCGTCGACCTCGGTCTTCTTCTCGGCGGGCTTCTCGGCGGGAGCCGCGGCGGCGGACCGCTCGGCGACGGGCTCCGCGGCGGCGGACCGTTCTGCGGCGGGCTTCGCGGCAGCGACGGCCAGGCCCGGCAGGGCCCGGGCCAGGCCCGCTCCCACGGCGCTGAAATCGTAGGCGGACTCGGCGTGTTCGGCCTGGTCGATGCCGGCCACCTCGACCTCCCCGGCGACCCGGAAGCCGACCAGCCGGTCGACCGCCTTGGCCAGCAGCCAGGACAGCACGAAGGAGTACGCCGCGACCACCGCCACGCCCATCGCCTGCTTGCCCAGCTGCCCGATCCCGCCCCCGTAGAACAGGCCCTTGACGCCCTGGCCGACCCCGCCGGTGGCGAACAGGCCGACCAGCAGCGAACCGATCGCCCCGCCGACCGCGTGCACGCCCACCACGTCGAGCGAGTCGTCGAAGCCCCAGCGGTACTTGAGCGAGACCGCGGCGCAGCAGACCGCACCCGCCACCAGCCCGATCGCCACCGCGCCGAGCGGGCTCACCGAACCGCAGGCCGGGGTGATCGCGACCAGCCCGGCCACCGCGCCGGAGGCGGCGCCCAGCGTGGTGAAGGCGCCGTGCTTGAACCTC
Source organism: Kitasatospora sp. NPDC127116 (assembly GCF_042677365.1). Lineage (NCBI taxonomy): Bacteria > Bacillati > Actinomycetota > Actinomycetes > Kitasatosporales > Streptomycetaceae > Kitasatospora > Kitasatospora sp. NPDC127116. Next base: position 36,624 of record NZ_JBHXTL010000075.1, on the reverse strand, counting down.
TCGTAGACCAGCCAGCCGACCAGCGCCGCGCCGGTGGCGACCTGGGTGTTGACCATCGCCATCGCGGCGACGCCGTTGGCCGCCAGCGCCGAGCCCGCGTTGAAGCCGAACCAGCCGAACCAGAGCAGCCCGGAGCCGAGCATCACCAGCGGCAGGCTGTGCGGGCGCATCGGGTCCTTCTTGAAGCCGATCCGCTTGCCCAGCACCAGGCAGAGCGCGAGGCCGGCGACGCCCGCGTTGATGTGCACGGCCGTCCCGCCGGCGAAGTCGATCACGCCGTTGCGGTCGCCCAGCCAGCCGCCGTGGCCGCCGTCGAAGAAGAAGACCCAGTGCGCCACCGGGAAGTAGACGATCGTCACCCAGAGCGCGATGAACAGGCCCCAGGCCGCGAATCTGGCGCGGTCCGCGACGGCGCCGCTGATCAGCGCCGGGGTGATGACCGCGAACATCAGCTGGAAGAGCGCGAAGGCGGTGACCGGGATGGAGCCGGTCAGCTCGTTGAGGCCGAGGCCGCGCATCCCGAGGTGGTCCAGGTTGCCGATCAGCCCGGCGAAGGAGTCGGACCCGAAGCTGAGCGAGTAGCCGTACAGGACCCACAGCACGCTGACGATGCCGAGCGAGAGGAAGCTCATCGCCAGCATGTTCAGCGTGCTCTTGGCCCTGACCATGCCCCCGTAGAAGAAGGCCAGCCCAGGGGTCATCAGCATGACCAGGGCCGCACTGATGAGCACGAAGGCGGTGTCGCCCGCGCTGAAGCCGTCCGGCATCGGCGTCTCCTCTGCGTCCAGGCCGACCCGCGCCCGGGGACCCGTCCCGTGGTGCCACCCGGGGTGTCGGCGTTGAGGAGGAGCGTGCCGAAGGCTGGTTTCGGCCAGTGCGACCGGTTGTTTCACCGCCGTGACGTGTGCGACGCAGGGGTTACGGCTGCGTGAACCGCGGCCCCGCATCCCCGCAGTCCGGCCGCGCGCCGTGCCGTGCCACCGGGCGCCGGACATACCACCGACCGTGGCGGCGGCGGCCGCCACGGTCGGTGGAGCTTCCCTCGGAAGGCCCTCGGCGGGGCCGGGCGGTCCACCGACCGGCGGATCACCGGCCGGGCGGATCACCGACCGGTCAGACCACCGGCCGGGCGGATCACCGACCGGTCAGACCACCGAGACGAACTCCGGGATGTCCTGGACCACCCGCTCCTTGAGCCGGCTCACCGCGTCCACGCCCTTGAACCGGGCCGCCGCGGCCTCCGTGGTCTTGCGCACCCGGGAGTTCAGCCGCTCCGAGCGCACCTTGGTGGCGATGTCCACCGCCTGCTCGGCCATCACCGCGGCCTGCTCGGCCTCCCTCTGCAGCAGGTGGACGCTGGCCATGCCGATCAGGTTGAAGGCGTACGAGCGCACGTGGTCGGCGTCCTGGCGGAACAGGTCGACCGCGCGCTCCATCACCGGCGCGGACATCGAGGCGTAGAGCTGCGCGTTGTCCGAGTGGTACGCGAGGTCGCGGAAGGAGTGCGCGTTCTCGGCGTTCAGCTCGGCCGGCGAGAAGAACTTCAGCCAGTCCGGCTCCTGGTCCCCGTCCCGGATGTCGGTGAAGGTGTCCTCGGCCAGCCGGACCGCCCGGGCGCAGCGGTTGACCTCGCCGATGGTGGCGTAGGCGCGCGCCTCCATCGCGTACAGCAGGGACTGCTGGCGCGGGGTGGCGGTGTCGCGGCTGCCGTACTGGGCCAGGTGGATGAGTTCCAGGGCGTCCTCGCCCCGGTTGAGGTGGATCATCTGGCGGCTCATGTCGGTGAGGATCAGCGCGCCGAACGGGCGGTCGCCCGCTTCCTTGGCCGCGTGCAGGGCGAGCACGTAGTACTTCTGCGCGCTCGGGTGCATCCCGACGTCGTACGACATCCACCCGGCCAGGTGGGCGAGTTCGGCGGTGAGCCGGAACAGCCGCCTGGTGGTGTCCTCGCTGTACGTCTCCTGGAGCAGGTCGGTGACCTCGTGCAGCTGGCCGACGACGGCCTTGCGGCGCAGCCCGCCGCCGTTCTGCGCGTCCCACTGCCGGAACATGACCGTGGTCTGCTCCAGCAGTTCGAGCTCGGGCTCGGAGAGCCGGCCGGTGAACGCCTCGCCGCCGTTGGCCGCGGTGAGGATCGGGGTGGGGACGCCGGTCGGGCCGGGGGTGAGCCAGCGCTGCATCGGCTCGATCAGCGCGGCGCCCGCGGTGAGCGCCAGCGAGGTGCCGAGGAAGCCCCGGCGGTTGAGCATGAGGTCGCTGCGGGAGTAGTCGCTGATCAGCTGGACGGTCTGCGGGCCGCTCCACGGCAGGTCGACGCCGCCGCCCACGGTCGAGACCGGGATCGCGGCGCGCAGGCCGAGGTCCTCGATCGAGACCACCGAGCCGAACCGCTCGGAGAAGAGTTCCGACATGATCTTGGGAATAGGCTCGCGGGGCTGTTCGCCGTCGAGCCAGCGGCGCACCCGAGAGGTGTCGGTGGACACGTGGTGGGCGCCGATCTGCCGGGCCCGGCGGTTGACCTGACGGGCCAACTCGCCCTTGGACCAGCCGCTGCGAGCGAACCACGTGGTCAGCTTCTCATTCGGTTGCTTCTCTGCCATGGGTAACGTCCCCATCCCGCCCGGCCCCTACCGGGGCCCCCGATCGTGACCGCCCGACGGTTGCGGGCTCTTGCCAGACGTGCCGTGCCTGAGGTGCTGCCGTGCCGCGGCGGCGCCGTACCGCAGCGCCCTCGCACTGGTGTGCCATCGTTGCGGACGATCCGTCAGATTCCCAACTCCCGCTCCTCGACGGCCCGGGACAGACTCCTCGACGACATCCGCGTGCTGAACGTAATGCCCCGCGAGGGGCCCGCGGGAGCGGCCCTGGCGAAACGCCACCTTTCGCCACCCCCAGGAGTGAACCGAAGCCCGGGGGCACACGCTTCACTTAGGGAGTCCCGACGGCTCGGCATATGCGGGCCGCCAAGTCCCCCGGCGCATCCCGGAGGCCCCGGCGGACCTCGCAACCCACCGCAGCCACAGGCGAGTTCACCGTCCACTCGGGACGGCGACAGCCCCACGCACCCGACGATCCGGCATCGGCGCCGCCCCCACAAGGCGGCGCCCGAGGCGCACCGGCGGAACAGGCGCACACCACGCGCTGCGCGCCGCCACTGCACTACGCACCACAGAGCTGACAATCGACACACAGTCACCGTCCCGTAACCATCGGCAACGACAACCTGTTGGGGGAGGCATGGACAACCTGTTCGGCGAACTTCGACTGGGGCACCTGCGGCTGGCACCGCTGGGCGCGCGCCGCCGCACCAAGGTCACCGCGTCCCAGGCCGCCGCGGAGTACACCGGCCGCTGGGGCTGGGCGGTCGCCACCGGCGACCCGGTCACCGGTGCCCCGGTCACCGGCGCCACCGCCCCGACCCGCTGTCCCTGCGGCTCCCCCCGCTGCGCCGCGCCCGGCCCGCACCCCGTGCCCGGCCGCGGCGGCCGGGCCCGCGGCGCCCGCGCCGAGGGCTCGGTGCTGTTCCCCACCGGCCGCGCCTTCGACGTCCTGGACGTCCCCGAGCAGGCCGGGCTCCAGGCCCTGGTCCGGCTGGAGCGGATGGGCACCCAGGTGGGCCCGGTGCTCGCCGTCCCCACCGGCCGGCTCCAGTTCCTGGTCGCCGCCGGCACCGCCCGGCGCCTGCCCGACCTGCTGTACCGGATGGGCTGGGACGACGCCGCGCTCGACCTGGTCTGCCACGGCGAGGGCGGCTACGTCGCCGCCCCGCCCACCGTCCTCGGCTCCCTCGGCCCGGTCCGCTGGCTGCGCCGCCCCACCCGCGACAACGCGGGCTGCCCGCCCGAGGCCCGGCTGCTGCTCGGCACCCTCGCCTACGCCTGCCACCGCAGCCGCGAGCGCACTGCCGAGCCGGCCTGGATGGCCTCCTGACCCGAGCGGCCACCGCCGGGCCGCCGCGCCGGGGCCCGCTCCCCGGGCGGCCGTCCGAGCGGCCACCGCCGGGGCCCCGCGCCGGAACCGGCGCCCCACCCGGATCCGGGCACGCGAAAGGGCCCGCCCCCCGAGACGGGGAGCGGGCCCTTCCTGCGCTCTTCGTACGCCCTTCGCGCCTTTCCGGCGCGCGCGGGGCGTCAGTCGCCGATCAGCGCGTCCACGAACGCCCCCGGCTCGAACGGAGCCAGGTCGTCCGCGCCCTCGCCCAGGCCGATCAGCTTGACCGGCACGCCCAGCTCGCGCTGGACGGCGACCACGATGCCGCCCTTGGCCGTACCGTCCAGCTTGGTCAGCACGATGCCGGTGATGTCGACCACCTCGGCGAACACCCGGGCCTGGATCAGGCCGTTCTGGCCGGTGGTGGCGTCCAGCACCAGCAGCACCTCGTCCACCGGGCCGTGCTTCTCGACGACCCGCTTGACCTTGCCCAGCTCGTCCATCAGGCCGGTCTTGGTGTGCAGCCGGCCGGCGGTGTCGATCAGCACGGTGTCCACACCCTCGGCGATGCCCTCCTTGACCGCGTCGAAGGCGATCGAGGCCGGGTCCCCGCCCTCCGGGCCGCGCACGGTGCGCGCCCCGACCCGCTCGCCCCAGGTCTGGAGCTGGTCGGCGGCGGCGGCACGGAACGTGTCGGCGGCGCCGAGCACCACGGTGCGGCCGTCGGCGACCAGGACGCGGGCCAGCTTGCCGGTGGTGGTGGTCTTGCCGACGCCGTTGACGCCGACCACCAGGACCACCGCGGGGCCCTCCTCGTGCCTGGTCGAGCGGACGGTGCGGTCGGCGTCCTTGCCGACCAGCTCGACCAGTTCCTCGCGCAGCAGCGCGCGCAGCTCGTCGGGGGTACGGGTGCCGAGCACCTTCACCCGGGTGCGCAGCCGCTCGACCAGCTCCTGGGTGGGGGCGACGCCGACGTCGGCGGTGAGCAGCGTGTCCTCGATCTCCTCCCAGGTGTCCTCGTCCAGGTGCTCCCGGGAGAGCAGCGAGAGCAGTCCCTTGCCGAGCGAGTTCTGCGAGCGGGACAGCCGCGAGCGCAGCCGGACCAGCCGGCCGGCGGTGGGCTCGGGAACCTCGACGGCGGGCGCCGCCTCGGCCTCGGCGGGCACGACGTCGGGGGCCTCGACGGCCTCGGGGGCCTCCGGCGCGCCGGCCTCCGCCGGGAGTTCCACCTCCTCGATGGTGCGGCGGGGTGCCTCGGTCGGCGGCGCGGACTCCTCGCCGACCTGGGGCTCCTGCGGGGTCGGCTTCGGCGCCGTGATGACCGGCGCCTGCGACTTCGGGGGCAGCTGCTGGCGTCGTCTGCCGGAAACGACGAGGCCGGCGATCGCGCCGACGGCGACCACGGCGATGACTACGGCAAGGATCACGTATTCCATAACTGCTCCAGTATCCGCGACCGGAGCCCGGATGGACCGCAGCCGCCCTACACCGACGCGGTTCGTCCGGCTCGCGGCCGGCGCTCCCGGTGCTCTTCGCGCAGCCGCTGGCTGATCACCTGCGAGATGCCGTCGCCCTTCATGGTCACGCCGTAGAGGGCGTCGGCCGACTCCATGGTGAGCTTCTGGTGGGTGATCACGATCAGCTGGGAGCTCTCCCGCAGCTCCTCCATGATCCCGATCAGCCGGCGCAGGTTGGTCTCGTCCAGCGCCGCCTCCACCTCGTCCATCACGTAGAACGGGCTGGGCCGGGCCTTGAAGATCGCCACCAGCAGCGCCACCGCGGTCAGCGAGCGCTCGCCGCCGGACAGCAGCGACAGCCGCTTGACCTTCTTTCCCGGCGGGCGGGCCTCCACCTCGACCCCGGTGATGAGCATGTTGTCCGGGTCGGTCAGCACCAGCCGGCCCTCCCCGCCGGGGAAGAGCCGGGCGAAGACGCCCTCGAACTGGGCGGCGGTGTCGTGGTAGGCCGAGGTGAACAGCTGCTCGACCCGCTGGTCCACGTCCCGGACGATGTCCAGCAGGTCGCGCCGGCTGCGCTTGAGGTCGTCCAGCTGCTCGCCGAGGAACCGGTGCCGCTCCTCCAGCGCGGCGAACTCCTCCAGCGCCAGCGGGTTGACCTTGCCGAGCTGGAGGTAGGCCTTCTCGGCCGCCCGCAGCCGCGTCTCCTGCTCGGCCCGGACGTACGGGTACGGCTCCCCCGGCTCCTTCCCCTCCTCGGCGGCGACACTGACGGCGACGCCGGCGGCGACATCGGCGGCCGGCGCCGCGGGCGAGGGCGAGGGCGGGACGGGCTGGTCGGGCCCGTACGAGGCGAGCAGTTCGCCGCCGTCGATGCCGAACTCCTCCAGCGCGCGGGCCTCCAGCTGCTCGATCCGCAGCCGCTTCTCGGCCCGCAGCACCTCGTCCCGGTGCCCGGCGTCGACCAGCTTGTCCAGCTCCTCCTTGAGCCCGCGGCCGTGCTCGCGGTGCTCGCGCAGCTCGTGCTCGCGCTCGGCGCGCGCCTGTTCGACGGCCACCCGCCCGGCGTCCGCCCGGGCCAGCGACACCTCCAGGCAGGCCAGCAGCTGCCGGGCGCCCGCCGCGACGGCGTTCGCCACCGAGGCGTCGTGCTCGGCGCGCCGGCGGCGCTCGGCGGCCCGGGCGCGCGCCTCGCGTTCGGCGCGGGCGGCGCGGTCCAGCTGGTCGGCCCGGCCGGCCAGGGCGCGGACCCGTTCCTCGTGGGTGCGCACCGCGAGCCGGGCCTCCAGCTCGGCCTGCCGGGCGGCGCTCGCGGCCGCGGCCAGGCGCTGCTGTTCGGCGGTGTCCGGCTCGTCCTGGCCAGCCCGGGCCGAATCCTCGGCGGCGGCCAGGCGCTGCACCAGTTCCTCGGCTCCGTCGAGCAGTTCGGTCAGCCCCTGCTCGGCCCACGCGGCGGCGGCCGACAGTCGCTCGGCCTCCCCGGCGGCGGCGCGGGCCTGCCCGCCGAGCCGGCCGAGTGCCCCGGCGACCTGGGCCCGTTCCTTCTCCGCCTGCCGCCGCCGATCGGCCAGTTGCTCGACCTCGGCGGCCGACTCCCGCCGTTGTTCGGCGAGTTCGGCCAGCCGCTCGGCCGACTCGGCGCAGCGGTCGGTGAGTTCCCCGATCGCCCGGGCCGCCTCGTCCACCGCCGCCTGGGTCTCCAGCAGGCTCGGCGCACCGCCGGACCCGCCCTGGGCGAAGCCGGCGCCGAGCCGGTCCCCGTCCGCGGTGACGGCGCAGACTCCGGGCCGCGCGGCGGTCAGCCGCAGCGCCTGGTCCAGGTCCTCGACCACCGCCACCCCGGCCAGCAGCCGCCGGACCGCACCGAGCAACTCCTCGGGGCCGTCCACCAGTTCGGCCGCCCAGCGGGCTCCGTCCGGCAACTCCCCCGCCGCCTGGGCCACCTCGGCGGCGCCGGCGATCAGCAGCGCGGCCCGGCCGGCGTCCTCGGCCCGCAGCAGCCGCAGCGCCCCGGCGGCGGCGGACGGCGAGTCGACGGCCACCGCGTCGGCCGCCGCGCCGAGCGCCGAGGCCAGCGGCACCTCGTACCCCGCCTCGATCCGCAGCAGCGCGGCCGCCGGGCCGAGCACCCCGCCCAGCCGCTCCCCGGCCTCCAGCAGCGCGCCGGTGCCGTCCTTGCGGCGCAGCCCGAGGGAGAGCGCCTCGTGCCGCGCGGTGAGGGCGGCCCGCTCGCGCTCGGCGGCGCCGGCCGTCTCCCGGGCCGCGGCCAGCCCCTCCTCCGCGGCGGCCAGCCGCTCGCGCGCCCGCCGGTACCCGGCCTCGGCCTGCTCGTCGTCCCCGGTCGCGCCGTCCACCTGCTGCCGGAGTTCGTCCAGCTCGGCCCGGGCGGACTCGGCGCGCAGCAGCGCCTCGTCCCTGGCCTCGGCGAGCCGGCCGATCTCGGCCTGCGCCGCGGCGGCCCTGGACCGGGCGGCGGCGGCCTGCCCCTGCAGCCGGGCCAGGCCTTCCCGGCGGTCGGCGATGGCCCGGGCGGCGTCTCGCAGCCGGCGTTCCTCGTCGGCCAGTTCCCGCTCCAGCCCGTCCTTGCGCTCGACCGCCTCGGCCAGCGCGTACCGGGCCTCCTCCAGCGCCCCGGTCAGCGCGGCCTCCTCCTCGCGGACCCGTCCGGCCTCCTGTTCCAGGTCCTCGGGGTCGCGCCCGCGCCGCTCCTCGCCGCGGTCCCCGGCGACGGCGTGCCGGGCGCGGGCCTCGGCCAGCCCGATGGTGCCGCGGGTGCGCTCGGCGAGCGCGGAGAGCCGGTACCAGGTCTGCCGGGCGGTCTCCAGGCCGGGTCCGAGCTGCTGGACCTGCGCCTCCAGGACGCTCTCGCGCTGCACCGCGCGGGCCAGTTCCTGCTCGACGGTGGTGCGGCGCAGGCGCAGCGCCAGTTCGTCCGCGATCTCGGCCTCGACGGCCCGGCGGAGCGTGCACAGGTCGTCGGCGAGCAGCCGCAGCCGGGCGTCGCGCAGGTCGGCCTGGATGCCGGCGGCCCGGCGGGCGATCCGGGCCTGCCGGCCGAGCGGCCCGAGCTGGCGGCGCAGTTCGGCGACCAGGTCCTGGACCCGGTTGAGGTTGGCCTGCATCGCGTCCAGTTTCCGCAGCGCCTTCTCCTTGCGCTTGCGGTGTTTGAGGACGCCGGCCGCCTCCTCGATGAAGGCGCGCCGCCCCATCGGGTCGGCGTGCAGCACGGAGTCCAGCTGCCCCTGCCCGACGATGACGTGCATCTCGCGGCCGATGCCGGAGTCGGAGAGCAGTTCCTGGATGTCCAGCAGGCGGCAGGTCTCGCCGTTGAGCGCGTACTCGCTGCCGCCGTTGCGGAACATGGTCCGGGTGATGGTCACTTCGGCGTAGTCGATCGGCAGGGCGCCGTCGCCGTTGTCGATGGTGAGGCTGACCTCGGCGCGGCCGAGCGGGGCGCGCCCGCTGGTCCCGGCGAAGATGACGTCCTCCATCTTGCCGCCGCGCAGCGACTTGACCCCCTGCTCGCCCATCACCCAGGACAGCGCGTCCACCACGTTCGACTTGCCGGAGCCGTTCGGGCCGACGACGCAGGTGATGCCGGGCTCGAAGCGCAGGGTGGTGCTGGAGGCGAAGGACTTGAACCCGCGCAGCGTCAGGCTCTTCAGGTGCACGCGGCCGGTCTCCTCGATCACTCAGGACAGGAACCGACTTTATCCGGCGCCGGACACGACGAAGGGACGCCACATCCGGGCGTCCCTTGCAAGCTGCGTCCCTTTCGGGGCGGCTCAGTGCACAGCGGCGTCGATCTGCGAGGACCGGGCGGGACTCAGGTGAGAGCCGGCTCCCGCTGATCCAGATCGATGCTGTTGAGCAGCGAGTGCTCGTCAGCGACAGCGGTCAGAGCGTCGTTCTCAGCCTGCATCCGAAGGAGCTCGGCTTCAAGGTCCTGGACGCGCTGCTGAAGCCGTCGCATCTCGGAGAGCATTCGCGGGTCGGGGCCGCCGACGTACCCGAGAAGCGCCTTTGCCATGATGAATGGTCCTCCACGCTGAGTGACCGAACCGGAACGGTCCAGGTCTAGGGGGAAGGGGGACGCACGCGCGGCGCGTCACCGGAAGTGCTGGCTGGGCACTACGGCACAACCACCGTGAGCTGGGCTCACGGGGGCATGCGCCTGCCGGGATAACGCGGTCGTGTGCGCGGGCTTCCAGCGTCTCACCAAAGACGGAAAGGGTCAACACGATCACCGCACGCTACCGCGCCCCTGTCACCTGCCCGGCGGTGTCGTCACGCCTGGGGGGTCTCGGGACGGGTCCACCACGTGCTCGTGGATCATCGTTCGATGCGGAGTCAACCACGAGTCTGCCCGGATGGCAACCTCGTGACACCGCCGGTTCCCGATCTTTTCCCGGAACGCCGCACCCCGCTTCGCCGGAGCTCCGGCCCGGGGCGGCTCAGCGGATCTCGAAACCCTCGTAACCGGGGCCGACGGCCGTCCAGATCTCGGTGACCCCGCTGACGTTCCCCGGGGTCCCCGGGCCGCGCAGCCGGGCCAGCAGCTGCTCGCAGTCGGCCGCGAGTCCCTCGGCCACCACCTGCACCCGGCCGTCGCCGAGGTTGCCGGCGTAGCCGGTCAGGCCGATCTCCAGCGCCCGTGCCCTGGTCCACCAGCGGAACCCGACCTGCTGGACCTTCCCCCGGACCCAGGCGGTCACCCGGACCGGTTCCTCACTGTGGGCGTCGCGACCGTGCATGCCCCTGACCTTAGGACACGCCCCGGCGGCCCGCGCGCCCGGCCACCGCCCGGCCGGCCCGCCCCCGCACGCCGGCCGGGACGAGGACGTCAGCGGCCCCGCCGGTGCTCCGGCGGGGCCGCTGAGTCGGACGGTCGGTGCTGCGGGTTACCAGTCCCCGCCGCCGAAGTCGCCGCCACCGCCGAAGTCGCCACCGCCGCCGAAATCGCCGCCGCCGCTGAAGTCGGCCGGGTTGAAGTCGGCGCCGGTGTAGTCGCCGCCCTCGTACTGGTCCTGGTAGCCGCCGCCCATCATCGGCGCCGCCGCGTAGGCCGGGGAGCTCATCATCGAGCCGAGCATGGTGCCGACCAGCAGGCCGGGCAGCAGGCCGCCGCCGAAGCCGCTGTAGTAGCCGCCCGCGTACGGGGCGTACGCCGGGCCGGCGTTCCAGTACGGCTGCGGGCCCTGGTCGGTGTCGACGGTGCGGATCGCCGGGTCGAGGCCGGCCGCCACGCGGTCCGCGTCGGCCTGGCAGACCGGCACGGAGCGGGGGGAGCCGCCGGCCGGGGCCCAGTCCACGTCCTTGACGGACGGGCCGTGCCGCGGGTCCATGAAGCACGGGGGACGGCGCTCGGGCAGCGGCCGCTTGTCCCGCCGGGCGGCCAGGGTGGCCAGCGAGAAGCGGCCGTCCTCGATCGCCTCGGTGACCTGCTTGACGTCCTCGGGCTTCTTCGCCTCGTCCATCAGCCGCTTGGACTTCTCGTACGAGTCCAGGGCGTGGCTGTAGTCGGTGCGCTGGGCGTCGTCGGCGTCGGCCGCGGCCGGGCTGAAGTCGAGCCGCTCCAGTTCGACGCCGAAGGCGGTGATGTCCTCGTCCACGACCCGGCGCAGCTGCTCCAGCTCGGCCCGGGCCTGCTCCTCCTTGCGCTTCTTGGCGCGGCGGAACAGCAGGAAGACGCCGGTGCCGGCGAGCGCGACCAGCACGAGCGGGATGACCACCCAGGCGATCGAGGTGCTGTGGTTGACCCCGGTGCCCTTGGTCTGCGGGGCGGCCTGGTCGACGAAGGAGTTCAGGGTGGCGTCGATGTCGCCGCCGTTCGACCGGAAGGCCGCCCCGGCGATGCGCTGCGGCTGGCCCGCGCCCATCGCGCCGCGGTCGCCGCCGGCGTCGAACTTGTCGCCGTGCCAGACCGCGTAGACGCCGTCGATGCCCACCAGGGTGCGGAGGTCCTGGAGGTTGCTCTTCGCGTAGGCCGCAGAGTCGGGGATCACCGCGATGAAGATCGGCTTGTCGGCCTTGTCGATCTTCTTGGTCAGGGCGTCGGCCCGGTCCTGGCTGAAGCGGCTCGTCATGGCCGGGTCGACGTAGACCCGGCCCTTCTTCAGGGAGGCCGCGGCGTCGCTCAGTCCGCCGGCCGCCGAGGCCGCGGGCGCCAGCAGGAGCAGCAGCCCGAGCAGCGCCGCCACCAGGGCAAGCGGCCCGGCGCCCCGGGAACGTCGTGCAAGGGTTCTCATGCCCCCGACGCTACCGTGACCGGCCCCGGAGCACGCCATACCCTTCGCATACTGGTACTGACAAGGCTCCCCGCCGTCCGCCGGGGCCGCTCCCCTCCTCGGGGATGATGTTTCCCCCAGCCGTCCCCGAGACGGGGCCCGCGCGGGAACCGGCTGCGGCCCCCGGACGTACGTTCCGGCAGGCCCGGCCCGGTTCCGGGGCACTCCGGGGGGCGTGCCGACCGTACCGTGCGAACGGGCATAGTGGTCCCGAACCACCGGCCCCATTGCCCTTTCTTTACTCAGCCAATCCTTGACTCGACTCCCGATCGGAGCACTCGGTGATCATCGGCCTCGTCACCGCCGTGGCGGCATCCGCCTGCTACGGCACCGGCTCGGTCCTCCAGGCCGTCGGATCCCGCCGCTCCGCCCGGGAGGAGGCCGCCAAGGGCGCCACCACATCGACCACCGAGCACGGCGGCCCGAGCCTGTCCTCGACCGCGAAGGCCGCCGTCACCTGGGAGTTCATCCTCGGCACGGTGCTCGACCTGATCGGTTTCGGGCTCGGCGCGCTGGCCGCCCGGCTGCTGCCGCTGTTCCTCTCCCAGACCATCATCAGCGCCAACCTGGTGATCACCGCGGTGCTCAGCATCAAGCTGCTGGGCATCCGGCTCAAGCAGCTGGAGTGGGCCTCGATCGCCGTTCTCTGCTCGGCGCTGGTGCTGCTGGCCGTCTCGGCCGGACCGGAGGGCGGCCACCACGTGGCGATGTCCTTCCACTGGTGGCTGCTGATCGTCACCACCGTGCTGCTGGTCGGCGGCAGCCTGCTGGTGCGGCGGATGGGCGCCAACGGCGCGATCGTCGCCGGCCTGCTCTCCGGCCTCGGCTTCGGCGCCCTGGGCGTCGGGGTGCGCATCCTCAACGGCATCGAGCCGTTCGACATCGGTTCGCTGCTCTCCGACCCGGCGCTGTACGCGGTCCTGGTCGGCGGCATCGGCGGGATGTACATCCACACCGTGGCGCTCCAGATCGGCTCGGTCAACGGCGCGACCGCCGCGCTGGTGGTCGGCGAGACGGTGCTGCCCGGCGCGGTCGGCGTGCTCTGGCTCGGCGACTCCTCCAAGGCCGGCCTGGGCTGGCTCGGCGTGATCGGCTTCCTGCTCGCGGTGGTCGCCGCGGTCGGGGTGGCCTACTTCGGCCAGGACACCCACGGCACGCCCGGGGAGCCGGCCGCCGAGGAGCCCGAACTCACCCGCAAGTAGCGCGGGGCCTCAGCCCCCGCCGCTGGTGCGCGGCACGCGCTGGCAGCGGGGGCAGAAGTAGCTGGAGCGGTTCATCCAGGCCGCCCGCCGGATCGGGGTGCCGCAGCGGCGGCAGGGCTCCTGCTCGCGGCCGTAGGCGTCGAGGTCCCGGGAGAAGTAGCCGCTCTCGCCGTTCACGTTGACGTAGAGGCTGTCGAAGCTGGTGCCGCCGACGGCGAGCGCCGCGGTCATCACGTCCCGGGCGGCGGCCAGCAGCAGCAGGGCCTGCGGGCGGGTGAGCGTCGCGGTCGGGCGGTCGTAGTGCAGCCTGGAGCGCCACAGCGCCTCGTCGGCGTAGATGTTGCCGACGCCGCTGATCAGGGTCTGGTCGAGCAGGGCGCGCTTGACGGTGGTCCGCTTGGCGCGCAGCGCGGCCGCGAAGGCGGCGTCGTCGAAGCGCGGGTCGAGCGGGTCGCGGGCGATGTGCGCGATCGAGACCGGGGTGCCCTCGGGGTCCCCGTCCTCGGCCTCCTCGACCGCCAGGCCGCCGAAGGTCCGCTGGTCGACGAAGCGCAGTTCGCGCCCGCCGTCGGCGAAGCGCAGCCGCACCCGCAGGTGCGTCTCGTCGGGTACGGACGGGTCCTGGACGAGGAGTTGGCCGCTCATCCCGAGGTGGCCGATCAGCGAGAATCCCGCCCCGGTGCCGGCCAGCGGCACCCACAGGTACTTGCCGCGCCGCTGCGCGGTGCCGAGGGTGGTGCCGGTCAGCCGGACGGTGAAGTCGGCCGCGCCGGCCGGCTGGCGGCGCACCGCGCGCGGGTGCAGCACCTCGACGTCGGCGACGGTCCGCCCGGCGACCCAGTTGGCCAGACCACGGCGGACGACCTCGACCTCGGGAAGTTCGGGCACGGGAAGACGCCTCCTGCTCGGTACGGTTCGGCAGGAGTGAAGGCTACTCGGAGGTCACGCCCCGGCGGGCAGCCGGTCGGCGTACTTGTCCTTGATCGCGCGCCAGGCGCTCTCGGCGGCCTTCTGCTCGGCTTCCTTCTTCGAGCGGCCGACGCCGCTGCCGAAGTCCTCGCCGGCCACCCGGGCCGCCGCGGTGAAGGTCTTCTCGTGGTCCGGACCGGATTCCATGACCACGTACTCGGGCACTCCGATGCCCACCGAGGCGGTGAGCTCCTGGAGGCTGGTCTTCCAGTCCAGGCCGGCGCCCAGCTGAGAGGACTCCTCGATCAGCGGGTCGAACAGTCGGTGGACGAACTCGGTGGCCGCGTCCAGGCCCTGGTCCAGGTAGACGGCGCCGATCACGGCCTCGACGGTGTCGGCGAGGATCGACGACTTGTCGCGGCCGCCGGTGCCCTCCTCGCCCTTGCCGAGGCGGATGAACGTGCCGAGCTCCAGGCCGCGGCCGACGTCCGCGAGCGCGCGGGAGTTGACCACCGCGGCGCGCAGTTTGGCGAGCGTGCCCTCCGGGACGTCCGGGTGGACGCGGTAGAGGGTGTCGGTCACCACGAGGCCCAGCACCGAGTCGCCGAGGAACTCCAGGCGCTCGTTGGTGGGCAGCCCGCCGTTCTCGTACGCGTACGAGCGGTGGGTCAGGGCACGCACCAGAAGGGCGCGCTCGAGCGTGTACCCGAGGCGCCCTTCCAGGACGTCGTATTCGGTCGAAGCCGGCCCGCCGGCCTTGCCGCCGCCCGAAGAGGAACCCTTCGGGGCGGTGGACGCCTTGCGGGTGGAGTTACCGTCCGACATCGATCCGTACACCCCGCCGATCAGACCGAGAGGACCTGGCGACGGTTGTACGTGCCGCAGCTCGGGCACGCGATGTGGCCCAGCTTCGGCTCGTGGCAGCGGTCGCACGCCACGAGGGCCGGGACAACGGCCTTCCAGTTGGACCGACGGTGGCGCGTGTTGCTGCGCGACATCTTCCGCTTCGGAACAGCCACGGCTACTTCTCCTGGTTCTCGGCGAGACCCTCACGGGTGTCGCTGTTCTTAGATCCGTCACCCTCGTCGCCGGGGGCGGCGGAGAGTCCCTGCAGAGCCGCCCACCGGGGGTCGACGGCATCGTGGTGGTGCGCCGGGTCGTCGCTCAGGCGCGCTCCGCACTCGGAGCACAGGCCCAGGCAGTCTTCCTGGCACACCGGCTGCAGCGGCAGTGCGAGCACCACCGCGTCACGCAGCACCGGCCGGAGGTCGAAGAAGTCGCCCTCCAGACGGTAAGTCTCATCTTCCGAGTCCTCTTCGAGGTCCTCGGCCCCGGCGGTCCGGGCGCGGTGGTGCTCGTCGGACTCCGGGTAGTAGTACAGCTCCTGGAAGTCCACGTCGATGTCGAACTCGACGGGCTCCAGGCACCGGACGCACTCGCCCTCGACCCGGGTCTCGGCGGTGCCGGTGACCAGCACGCCCTCGACCACGGACTCCAGGCGGAGCTCCAGCTCGATCGGGCTCTTCTCCGGCACGCCGATCACGTCGATGATCCCGAAGCCCTCCGGGGCCTCCAGGGTCCGGCTCACCTTGCGCATCGAGCCCGGACGCCGACCGAGCTCGTGCGTGTCGAACACGAGGGGGTCGCGGTGGTCGAGGCGGTTCACGGTGTCCTGACTTCCATAGGAATCCAACGAAGCGTCCCCATACAAGTCGGCGCTGCGAGGGCAAGCCAACGGCCGGACATGGGGAGGCCGGAGTGGTCAGACTACCGGAGTCTCCCGTCAGGCCCAACTTCGGTCCCGTCGGGAGACTCCCCCGCGGCCGTGCCGGGGCCGGTTCAGCGGCCTCCGAGCTCCCGCAGCCTGGTCATGTCGATCATGCTGGTGTCGAAGAAGCTGGTCTCGTCCAGACCCTGCCCCTGCGCCTGGCCCTGGCCCTGCTGCTGGCCCTGGCCCTGCTGCTGGTGCGGCACGGCCGGCGGGGTGGCCGGAGGCTGGGGGTAGGCGTAGCCCTCGTACGGCTGCGCGGCGTAGCCCTGCTGCTGCTGGGGATATCCGTAGCCGCCCTGCTGCTGGTCCGGGTAGCCCTGCTGCTGGTAGCCGTCCTGCTGTCCGCCCCACTGGGCGTTGTACGGGTCGCCCTGGCCGGCCGGGTCGTAGCCGCCGCCGTACACCTCGGCGTACTGCCCGCCGGGCTGCTGGGCGGCCGCGTACTGGTCGGTGCCGGGGGCCTGCCAGCCGGCCGCGGCCGGGGTCTGCTCCGGCCAGGTCTGCTGCTGCGGGACGTCCTCGCGGTACCAGGCGATGTCCCCGCCGTCGGGGTCGTGGGCGAAGCCCGCCGCCACCGCCTCGGCCCGCTCCTTGGCCTCCTGGGCCTGGTCGGCGGCGGCCAGGTAGGCGCCCAGCTCGTCGATGGGCCGCTTGCCGAGCAGCTTGTCCCGGCCCTTGCCGACCGCCTCCAGGGTGGCGCCGAGCACGTTCTCCAGGGTGGCGAGCTTCACATCGACGTACTCGTCCACCTCGGGGCTCGGGCTGATCCGCTGCGGGCGGAACTCCTCGCCGTCGCCCTCGCCCTCGGACTCGGTCTCGAAGACGCTGGAGTCGCCGCGCAGCTTGGTGCGGCCGCGGCCGACCGCGCCGAGCGTCTTGGTCAGCACGACCTCGAAGTTGGCGAGCTTGCTGTCCACGTAGTCGTCGGCCTCGGCCCGCTTGGCGTCGACCTCGGCGCGCGCCTCGGCGAGGATCCGGTCGGCCTGGGCCTGGGCCTGGCGGACCACCTCGGTGTCCGAGATCAGCGAGCCGCGCTCGGCGTGCGCGCCCTGGATGATCCGCTCGGCCTCGGCCTGGGCACCCGCCACCACCTGCTCGTGGTCGGCCATCACCGACTGGGCCTGGGCGAGTTCGGCGGGCAGGGCCGACCTGAGGTTGTTGAGCAGGCCGATCAGCTCGGCCCGGTTCACCACGCAGGAGGCCGACATCGGCATCGAGCGGGCGTTCTCGACCGCCGCCACGATCTCGTCGACCTTGTTCTGCACGTCCACGGGGCTTCGTCTTTCCGTGTGCCGCCGACGGTCCGGCGGAGGCAGGCCCGACGCGGTGAACCTCACCGCGGGGCAGGAGTACAGACTGTACGGCCCCTGCCGGGCGGGGTCACAACGCCTGCGCCGAACCGGTCTGCCGCCCGCGGGACAATCCATGACGAACCGGCAGAAGCGGACAGACGGCGCCTACTGCTCGGCCTTGCGCTCCGCGATCCGCTCCACCAGTTGGCGATGCACCGTCTCCGGCAGCAGGTGCGAGACGTCGCCGCCGTACGAGGCGACCTCCTTGACCAGCGTCGAGGAGAGGAAGCTGTAGGTCGGCGAGGTCGGCACGAACAGCGTCTCCACCCCGGTCAGGCCGTGGTTCATCTGCGCCATCTGGAGCTCGTAGTCGAAGTCGCTGACCGCGCGCAGGCCCTTGATGATCGCGGGGATGTTGCGCTCCCGGCAGAAGTCCACCAGCAGGCCGTGGTGCGACTCGACCACCAGGTTCCCGAAGCCCGCGGTGACCTCCTCGATCAGGCCGATCCGCTCCTCGACGGTGAACATGCCCTGCTTGTTCCGGTTGATCAGGACCGCGACATGCACCACGTCGTACAGCTTCGAGGCCCGCCCGATGATGTCGAGGTGACCGTTGGTGATCGGGTCGAACGAACCAGGACAGACGGCTCGGCGCATGGCGTGTGTGCTCCCTCGTGGGGTGACGGCTGCTGCGGGCCGCGGCCCGCTACTTCTGCTCACCGGCCGCGGCGGCGGCGCGACCGTACCAGAGCGTGCCCTCGCCGTAGCGGCGGGAGCGCAGTTCCTCGAAACCCCCGGGCCAGTCGAACCCACCGCCGCGGGTGCTGCGCTCCACGGTGACGAGTGCGTCGTCCGCGAGCCAGCCCCCGGCCAGGAGTGTGATCAGCATCTCGCGGACCTCCTCGTCCGTCACCACGTACGGCGGGTCGAGGAAGACCAGGTCGTACGGGCTCTGCGGGGGCGGGCCGGCGATCACCTTCTCCGCCCTGGCGGCCCGCACCTCGGCCCCGGGCAGGCCGATCGTCCGGACGTTCTCCCGGATCACCCGGGCCGCCTGGCCGTCCGCCTCGACCAGCAGGACGTGCTCGGCGCCGCGCGACAGCGCCTCCAGTCCGACCGCGCCCGATCCGCCGAACAGGTCCAGCATCCGGATCCCGTGCAGGGTGCCGCGCAGCGCCTCCAGGGTGGAGAACATCGCCTCGCGGGCCTTGTCGGAGGTCGGGCGGGTGCCCCGGCCGGGCGGTACGGCCAGTCGGCGGCCGCCGGCCGCCCCGGCGATCACGCGGGTCATGGTGGTGGGAGGTCCTTTCGTCGCTGCCCGACCACGCTATACGGCGCAGGCCCCGCCGGGCTTACCGGCGGGGCCTGCGGGGAGCACGGGTCAGCTCGCCTCGGAGCCCGCCGCCTGGGGCGGCAGGGCCGCGCCGAGCAGGGCCGGCGAGGCGTAGCGGGACCAGGACAGGCAGCCGTCGGGCGGGCAGAACTCGGGGCGGCGCGGGTCGTGCCCGAGCTCGCGCAGCTTGGTCCGGACGGAGTCGGGCGTGCGGCCGAACCGGGCGGCGATCCGGGCGATGGTCTCGCCGTCGTGGAAGCGCCGGACCAGTTCCTCCTCGTGCTGCGGCACCCAGGGGGCGCCGTGGCCGGGGTACAGCTCGCGCAGCACGTCGCGGTCGGGGATGGGCTCGGAGACGTCGGCGACGATCGCCAGCGCCCGCAGCGCGCGGTTGAGCGCGATCCGCAGCGAGGCGACGTCCTCGACCGGCAGGCGGAGCTTGCCCGAGGCGAGCGGTGCGGCGGCCGCCCCCTCGCGCCAGCCGGTCAGGGTGAGGGTGACCTCGCGGTCGTCGTCGCTGGCGAGTTCGATCCGGAAGACCTTGTCGCCCAGCGGGAGCTCGTTGAGATGACGGAATGCCATGGCATGACCCCCAAGTGTCGTGCCAGGTA
Source organism: Kitasatospora sp. NPDC127116 (assembly GCF_042677365.1). Taxonomy (NCBI): domain Bacteria; kingdom Bacillati; phylum Actinomycetota; class Actinomycetes; order Kitasatosporales; family Streptomycetaceae; genus Kitasatospora; species Kitasatospora sp. NPDC127116. Next base: position 17,832 of record NZ_JBHXTL010000075.1, on the reverse strand, counting down.
CGCACCTTGGAGGTGCGTCCTGAACAACTCCATTCTCTCCCGGGGGTCTGACAATCCGACCCTCGAAGGACCGCTCAGCCCTTCTCCATGTAGGCCGCGCGGTCCTCGTCGAGCAGGCTCTCCAGCGCGGTGCGCAGCTCCGGGTGGGCGGCCAGGTCCGGGTCCTCGGCGACCAGCCGGGTGGCCTCGGTGCGGGCGGTGAGGATGACCTCCTCGTCCTCCAGCACCGAGAGCACCTTGAGCGAGGACTTCACCCCGGACTGGGCCTGGCCCAGCACGTCGCCCTCGCGGCGCTGTTCGAGGTCGATCCGGGACAGCTCGAAGCCGTCCAGGGTGCCCGCCACCGCGTCCAGCCGGGCCCGCGCGGCGCTGCCCCCGGGCATGTCGCTGACCAGCAGGCACAGGCCCGCCGCGCTGCCGCGGCCGACCCGGCCGCGCAGCTGGTGGAGCTGGGAGACGCCGAAGCGGTCGGCGTCCATGATGACCATCGCGGTGGAGTTGGGGACGTTGACGCCGACCTCGATCACCGTGGTGGCGACCAGCACGTCCACCTCGCCGGCCGTGAACCGGCGCATCACCTCGTCCTTGGCCTCGGGCGCGAGCCGGCCGTGCAGGATCTCCACCCGCAGGCCGCTCAGCGGGCCCTTCGCCAGCTTCTCGGCCGTCTCCACCACCGAGAGCGGGGGCCGCCGTTCGTCGCTCGCCGCGCCTCCGTCGCCGCCCTCGTCGCCGACCTCCTCGAAGTCCTCCTCCGCGGCCTTGCGGCGCTTCTTCCCCGGGCCCGCCGCCGGCTCCTCGTCCCCGATCCGGGGGCAGACCACGTACGCCTGGTGGCCCTTGGCGACCTCCTCGCGGACCCGCTCCCAGGCCCGGGTGAGGAAGTTGGGCTTCTCCAGCGCCGGGACGACATGGGTGGAGATCGGCGAGCGGCCGGCCGGCAGCTGGTCCAGGACGGAGGTCTCCAGGTCCCCGAAGACCGTCATCGCGACGGTGCGCGGGATCGGGGTGGCCGTCATCACCAGCAGGTGCGGCGGCTGCTCGCCCTTGGCGCGCAGCGCGTCCCGCTGCTCGACGCCGAAGCGGTGCTGCTCGTCCACCACGACCAGGCCGAGGTCCTGGAACTGCACCTTGTCCTCGATCAGCGCGTGGGTGCCGATGGCGATCCCGGCGTCCCCGCAGGCCATGTCGAGCAGCGCCTGCCGGCGGGCGGGGACACCCATCGAGCCGGTCAGCAGCACCACCCGGGTGCCGAGGTCGGAGCCGCCGAGCATGCCGCCCTCGGCGAGGTCCCCCATCATCTCGACGATCGAGCGGTGGTGCTGCTGGGCGAGCACCTCGGTGGGCGCCAGCAGCACCGCCTGGCCGCCCGCGTCCACCACGGCGAGCATGGCGCGCAGCGCGACCAGGGTCTTCCCGGAGCCGACCTCGCCCTGGAGCAGCCGGTGCATCGGGTGGTCGGTGGCGAGGTCGGCGGCGATCTCGGCGCAGACGGACCGCTGGCCCTGGGTGAGGGTGAACGGCAGCCGGGCGTCGAAGGCGTCCAGCAGGCCGCCCTCGCGGGCCCGGCGCGGCTTGGCGGGCAGGGCGGAGTCGGCGGCCCGGCGCTGCGCGAGGGCGACCTGGAGCACGAAGGCCTCGTCCCAGCGCAGCCGGCTCTGGGCGCGCTCGCGGTCGGCGTGGCCGCGCGGGCGGTGGATCAGTTCCAGCGCCTCGGGCAGCGGGATCAGGTCGTGCCGCTCGCGCAGTTCGGCGGGCAGCGGCTCGCCGACGTCGCCGAGGTGCTTGGTGAGCGCGGTCTCGATGCAGATCGACAGCTTCCAGCTGGGCATCTGCGCGCTGGCGCCGTACACCGGGATGAGCCGGCCGGCGAACTGCCGCGCGGCGTCCGATCCCGTGTCCTCGTCGAGCAGCTGGTAGTCCGGCGAGACCAGCTGGCGGGTCCGGTTGAAGACCCCGACCTTTCCGGCGAACAGGCCCTGGGCGCCGGCCTTGAGCTCCTTCTGCCGCCAGCCCTGGTTGAAGAAGACCAGCGAGAGCCGGCTGCGGCCGTCGGTGACCACGACCTCCAGCCGGTCGCCCTTGCGGCCGCGGAACGGGATCAGGGTGACCTTCTCGATCCGGGCCAGCACGGTGACGTGCTCGTCGACCTCCAGCTCGTCCAGGCTGGTGAGCTGGCCGCGTTCGACGTAGCGGCGCGGATAGTGGTGCAGCAGGTCCCCGACCGTGCGCAGCTTGAGACTGTCGGCGAGCACCTTCGCGGTGCGGTCGCCGACGAGCTTGGTCAGTGGTTCATCGAGAGCGCCCATCAGGCCCCTGTTTACACCAAGGGGCGGACAGAACGGCGGCTACTCCACCCCGATGAGCAGCGGCGCCGGTTCCTGCCCGCCGTGGAAGACCACCGCGTCCACCTCGGGCCGGCGGTGCCGCACGTGGGCGACCAGCCGCTCGGCCAGCGCCTCCTCGGTGCCCTCGCCGAGGATCAGGGTGACGAGTTCGCCGCCCGCCCCGAGCATCCGGTCCAGCACGCTCTCGCCGACCTCGGCCAGCCCGGCGCCGATCACCGCGACGTCGCCGTCGATCAGCCCGAGCACGTCCCCGGCCTGGCAGACCCCGGCCATCGTCCAGGACTCCCCCTCGGCGACGGCCAGTTCCGCGTACCGGGTGGCCCCGGCGGCGGAGGTCATGGCGACCACGTCCTCGTCGAAGCGGCGGCCGCCCTCGTGCACCGCGAGCGCCGCCAGTCCCTGCACCGGCGAGCGGGTGGGCAGGACGGCGATCCGCACCCCCTCCTCGCGCAGCTGGTCGGCGGCGGCCCCGGCGGCGGCCCGCAGCTCCGGGTCGTTCAGCAGCAGGACGACCTCGCGGGCGGCCGAGCGGCGCACCGCGGCGGCGAGTTCGGCGCTGGCCGGCGGGCGGTCCGGGTCGGCGTGCAGGACGACGGCGCCGGCCTGTTCGCAGAGCTCGGCCAGGCCCTCGCCGGAGACCACCGAGAGCACCGCCCGGGCCCGCTCCTCGCGCTCGCCGGGCTCGGCGACGGTGCCGGAGCGGGCGGCGGCCTCGGCGAAGTGGGTGATCCGGATCTGGTGCGGGCGCCCGGCCCCGACGCCGGCCTCCACGGCGGCGCCCGCGTCGTCCACGTGGACGTGCACGTTCCACAGGCCGTCGCCGCCGCCGACCACCAGGGAGTCGCCGAGCTCGCCGAGCCGCTCGCGCAGCGCGGGCAGCGCCTCGTCGGGGGCGTCCAGCAGGTAGATGACCTCGAAGGCGGGGTGGCCGGGGCCGGGCGGCCGCAGGTGCGTCTCGCAGCTCTCGACGGCCCGGACGTCCCCGCGCAGCGCGACCGGCCCCATCGGCTGCTGCCCGGCGACGGCGTCGGCGAGCGCGCCGAGGACGGCCACCAGGCCGCGCCCGCCGGCGTCCACGACCCCGTTCTCGGCCAGCACGGCGAGCTGCTCGGGGGTGTGCCGCAGTGCGTCCCGGGCGGCCCGGTGGGCGGTGTCGGCGACCTGCGCGAGCCCGTCCCCGGCCCGGACGGCCTCCCGGGCGGCGACCCGGGCGACGGTCAGCAGGGTCCCCTCGACGGGCTCCGCGACGGCCTGGTACGCGGAGTCGGCGGCCCGTTGCAGGGCGGCCCGCAGCTGGTCGGCGCCGCCGCCCTCGGCGAGCGTCTCGGCGGTCCCGCGCAGCCACTGGGCGAGGATCACCCCGGAGTTCCCGCGGGCGCCGACCAGCGCGCCGCGGGCCATCGCCCGGACCGTGTCCGCCAGCCCGGGGGCCGTCCCGACGGCGGGGTCGGCGAAGCGGCTCTCCACCTCGGCGGCGGCGGACTCGACGGTCAGATAGAGGTTGGTGCCGGTGTCGCCGTCCGGGACGGGGTAGACGTTGAGCGCGTCGATCTCCTCGCGGGCCTGGCCGAGCGCCCGCAGGGCGAGCTGGCACCAGGTGCGCACGGCCGGGGCGTCGAGCGTGTGCAGCACCAGGTCTCCTCCGGATGGGACGCCGCGGTGGCCCGAGGGGCGGCGGCGAGGGGTGATACCGGCAGGTTATCGGGGGGCGGGCGGGGCCGTCCGGGCCGACGACCGGAGCGATCACTCGGCCGGTCATGGTAGTTTCGTGGGACGGAAGCAAGCGTTGTATGCTCTTCCGGTTGCCTGGAACCGTCCAGGCTCACCCCCTCGTCCGGTCTGGTCCACGCGAGTGTTCTGGTGGTCGAGCGGGGTTTTCGAAAGTATCTGATCTGAAGTCTTGGAGTGACTCCTGTGGCTGCCAACTGCGACGTCTGCGGCAAGGGGCCGGGCTTCGGCAACAGCATCTCCCACTCTCACCGCCGTACCCCCCGTCGTTGGAACCCCAACATCCAGACGGTGCGCGCTGTGATTGGGCGGACGCCGAAGCGGCTCAACGTCTGCACCTCGTGCATCAAGGCCGGTAAGGTCTCGCGCTGACGCGCAGACCGGCAAGCCGGTCCTCCAGTGAGCCGGTTCATCCTCGGATGAGCCGGCTTCACTGTTTCCGTGGCCGGCTCTGCCGTTTTCCGGACCCACCGACAGTGGGCGGACTCCTCCCAGGAGCCCGCCCACTGTCGTCTTCCGGGGTCCTCAGCGCCAGCGCCAGGCGTGGTCGACCGGGCCGATGCCGGCGCCCAGGGCGAAGCCCCCGGCGATCGCGCCGGTGATGTACTCCTTGGCCGAGGCCACCGCCCGCGGCAGCGGCTCGCCCTTGGCCAGTCCGGCCGCGATCGCGCTGGCCAGGGTGCAGCCGGTGCCGTGGGTGTGCCGGTTGTCGTAGCGGGGCGCCCGGAACCAGTGCACCTCGCCGGGTCCGCCGTACAGCAGGTCGGCGGCCTCGCCCGGCAGGTGGCCGCCCTTGACCAGCGCCCAGCGCGGCCCGAGGTCGACCAGCGCCCTGGCGGCGTCCAGCATCTGCGACTCGTCCTCGACGGTCAGCCCGGTGAGCTGGGTCACCTCGTGCAGGTTGGGGGTGGCCAGGGTGGCGACCGGCAGCAGCTTCTCGCGGACGGTGGCGACGGCCTCGGCGACCAGCAGCGCGTCCCCGTGCTTGGAGACCCCGACCGGGTCGACCACCACCGGGGCGTCCACCCCGGCCAGCAGCTCGGCGACGGTCTCGACGAGTTCGACCGAGGCGAGCATGCCGGTCTTCACGGCCTGCACCCCGATGTCGTCCACCACGCTGCGGAACTGCGCCCGGACGGCTTCCGCGGGCAGCTCCCAGTAGCCCTGGACGCCGAGCGAGTTCTGCGCGGTGACGGCGGTGATCACGCTCATGCCGTGGACGCCGAGGGCGAGCATCGCCTTGAGGTCGGCCTGGATTCCGGCGCCGCCGCCGGAGTCGGAGCCGGCGACGGTGAGCACCCGGGGAGGCGCGAGGCGGGCGGTGGCGTCGGAGGGGCCGTGCGAAGCGCTTCGGCCGGGGGCGGGGGTGGGAGACGGGAGGGCCATGGGCCCCAACCTACCGGCGCGCTCTCAGAGCACCGCCTCGGACTCCGCCCAGCGGTCCTTCGGCACCGTCTTCAGCCTGGTCACCGCGTCGCCGATCGGCAGCAGTTCGATGCCGGTCCGGCGCAGCGCGGTGAAGTGTCCGAACGCCCCCTGCTGGACGGCCTCCACCGCGTGCCAGCCGAACCGGGTGGCGAGCACCCGGTCCCGGGCGGTCGGGGTGCCGCCGCGCTGGACGTGGCCGAGGATGACCGGGCGGGCCTCCTTGCCGAGCAGGTTCTCCAGCTCGTGGGCGAGCCGGTTGCCGATCCCGCCGAAGGTCCGGTGGCCGTACTGGTCGACCTCGCCGTGGTCGAAGCGCATGGTGCCGGGCAGCGGGGAGGCGCCCTCGGCGACGGCGATGATGGCGAACTTCTTGCCGCGCGCGAAGCGGTCCTCGATTATCCGGGCCACCGCCTCGATGTCGAAGGGCTTCTCCGGGATCAGGATGCCGTGCGCACCGCCCGCCATGCCCGCGGTGAGGGTGATCCAGCCGGTGTGCCGGCCCATCAACTCGACCACCATGACGCGCTGGTGGGACTCGGCGGTGGTCTTCAGCCGGTCGATCGCCTCGGTCGCGACGTGCACGGCGGTGTCGAAGCCGAAGGTCACGTCGGTGGCGTCGATGTCGTTGTCGATGGTCTTCGGCACCCCGACCACGGGCAGTCCGGCGTCGCTGAACAGCTTGGCGGCGGTCAGCGTGCCCTCCCCGCCGATCGCGATCAGCGCGTCGATGCCGATCTCCCGGGCCAGCGTCTTGGCGTTCTCCACCGCCCAGGCGATCCGGTCCCGCCGCACCCGGGCCGAGCCCAGGATGGTGCCGCCGAGGGTGAGCAGGCCGGTGACGTCGTCGTGCGAGACCGTCCTGGTGCGGCCCTCGATCAGTCCGAGGAAGCCGTCCAGGATGCCGACGATCTCGTGCCCGTGGACGTCGGTGCCCCGGTGCACCACCGAGCGGATCACCGCGTTGAGGCCGGGGCAGTCGCCGCCGCTGGTCAGTACACCGATGCGCATGTCTGGTGTGCTCCCGCTCGCAGTGGGTCGGGCCACCCGCGCCGGGCGGGTGGGCTGGGGTGTCGCAAGCCTACGCACAACGCACCCTCGACACCCGTTCCCAGCGCACCGGAGCGTCACGCGCCGCCCGCCGTACGGGGATCGGCGCGGACCGCCCGCCGGGGCCCGCCTCCCGGGCCCCCGCCGGGGCCGGCGCGATCCGGGGGCGGGCCCTACTCGGCGAAGTGGTCCCAGCCGCCCACCCGGTCCCAGGGGGCGCCGTCCACCGTGACCCGGCCGCTGCGGCTGCCCGTCGGGCGGCCGGTCACCTCGCCCACCACCCGCCAGCGGGCCGGGAGTTGGACCCCGCGCGGGAAGGTGGCCACGATCGCGTGGTCCTCGCCGCCGGAGAGCACCCAGACCAACGGGTCCACGCCGACCGCCTGGCCGATGTCGGCCATCTGCGCCGGGACGTCGAAGTCGGCGGCCTTCAGGTCGATGTCCACCTCGCTGGCCCGGGCCACGTGGCCGAGGTCGGCGACCAGCCCGTCGCTCACGTCGATCATCGAGGTCGCGCCCAGCTCGGCCGCCGCCGGGCCCGCGTGGTACGGCGGTTCGGGCCGGCGGTGCGCCTCGACGAAGGCGCGCGGGGAGCGGAAGCCGCGCTGGAGCACGGTCAGGCCGGCGGCCGACCAGCCGAGCCAGCCGGTCACCGCGACCACGTCGCCGACCTGCGCACCGGAGCGGGTCACCGCCGCACGCCCCTGGAGGTCCCCGAGCGCCGTGATGGCCAGCATGACGGTGTCGCCGCGCACCACGTCGCCGCCGACCACCGTCGCCCCGGCCACCTGGCACTCGTCGCGCAGCCCGTCCATCAACTCGGTGGCCCAGGTGGTCGGCAGGTCCGCGGGGGTGACCAGACCGAGCAGTATCGCGGTCGGCACCGCCCCCATCGCGGCCACGTCGGCGAGGTTCTGGGCGGCGGCCTTGCGGCCCACGTCGTAGGCGGTGGACCAGTCCCGGCGGAAGTGCCGGTTCTCGATCAGGACGTCCGTGGTCGCCACCACCCGGCCGTCCGGAGCCCGTACCACCGCGGCGTCGTCACCCGGGCCGAGGTCGACCGCGTCGGTGAGCGGTACCCGGGCGGTCAGCTCCCTGATGAGGCCGAACTCGCCGAGCTCGCCCACGGTCCCCTGCATCTGCCGTCCTCTCGCGTTTCCATCCGTCTTCGGCCCCCGTCGCGCTCCCCCGCGCGCAGCGTACGCCCTTCCGGGGCCTCGGGGTCTCCCCTCCCCGGCCCGCTGCGAGGTAGCGTGGTGATCAGACTGCCGGTGAGCCCACCCACCCATGCGCCTGACCGGGCGATCACGGCGGCGATCCCCCTCAACCGGCCGCCGGGAGGTCCCCGTGGTACAGGCATACATCCTGATCCAGACCGAGGTTGGCAAGGCCACCGCCGTGGCCCGGACCATCGCCGAGGTCCCCGGCGTACTCACCGCCGAGGACGTCACCGGCCCCTACGACGTGATCGTCAAGGCCGAGGCCGAGACGGTGGACGAACTGGGCCGACTGGTGGTGGCCCGGGTCCAGAAGGTCGAGGGCATCACCCGCACCCTCACCTGCCCGGTGGTGCACCTGTAGGCCGGTGCACCGGTGCGCCCGGGCCCCGGTGGCCCGGCGCACCGGCACGTCCGGCCACCCGGGCCCCGGTTACCATCGGCGGGTGGCCAGAGAACTCCGCGTCCCCGAGGCGCTGACCGCCCTGCCGGCCCCGGTCCGCTGGCTGGCCCTGCCCGTCGCCCTGACCTGCACCGTCGTGGCGCTGGTCGGCAGCTGGGGGCCGGCCGACCCGAAGGTCGAGGTCCCGCAGCCGGGCGGCCGGGCGGCCGGGTACTGCCGGTCGCTGGCCGCCGCGCTGCCGGCCGACCTGCTCGGGCACGCCCGCAACGACCCGTCGCCCGCCTCCCCGTACGTGGCCGCCTGGGGCGATTCCCCCCGGACGGTGCTGCGCTGCGGCATCGACCGGCCGGAGGAGCTGGACGGCGACCACGCCGCGGACTGGTCCCCGAGCGTCGACGGCGTCACCTGGTGGTCGCAGAAGCTCGCCGACGGCGGCTACCGCTTCGTGACGACCATGCGCGCCGCCTACGTCGAGGTGACCGTCCCGGCCGGGGCCGCGCAGAACCCCTTCGACCCGGCGGCCGCCCTGACCGGCGCGGTCAAGGCCAACGTCCCGGGCTGAGCCCGGCGGCGGGAGCCGCGCCCCGGGGGACGCACCGAGGGCGGGCCGGGAGCTCCCCGGCCCGCCCTCCGCGGCAGGACCCGCTAGCGCAGCCCGGTCGAGCGGCGCAGCGCCGTCCCGAGCAGCCGGTCGATCAGCTCCGGGTACGCGACCCCGCTGGCCTCCCACATCTTCGGGTAGGCCGAGATCGGGGTGAAGCCGGGCATGGTGTTGATCTCGTTGATCATCCAGGTGCCGTCCTCCAGCAGGAAGAAGTCCACCCGGGCCAGGCCCTCGCAGCCGAGCGCCTCGAAGGCCTCGACCGCCTGGCGCCGGATCTCGGCGAGCTCCTCGGCGGTCAGGTCCGCCGGGATCTTCACGTCCGAGGAGTCGATGTACTTGGCCTCGAAGTCGTAGAAGTCGAAGCCCTCGCCGACCAGGATCTCGCCGGCCACGCTGGCCCGCGGGCCGTCCTCGAACTCCAGCACGCCGCACTCGATCTCGCGGCCGGTCACGCCGGCCTCGATGATGAGCTTGGGGTCGTGCCGGCGGGCCTCCTCGATCGCGGCGTCGAGGTCGGCCAGGTCCTTCACCTTGGTGATGCCGATGCTGGAGCCGGCCCGGCAGGGCTTCACGAACAGCGGCAGACCCAGCTCGGCGGCCCGCTCGCGCACCGCCGCGCGGCCCGCCTCGGACTCCCAGTCGCGCGGCCGCACGATGGTGTAGCGGCCGACGTTCAGGCCGTGCGAGGCCAGGATCCGCTTGGCGAACTCCTTGTCCATGCCGGCCGCGCTCGCCAGCACGCCGTTGCCGACGTACGGGACGCCGGAGAGCTCCAGCAGGCCCTGGAGCGTGCCGTCCTCGCCCCACGGGCCGTGCAGCAGCGGGAACACCACGTCGACCTCGCCGAGGGCCTTGGGGGCGCTGCCCGGCTCGGTCAGGACCACCTCGCGGCTGCCCGGGGAGACCGGCAGCGCGACCTGGCCGTCGACGCCCTCGGCGACGTGCGCCACGTCCGGCAGCCGCCCGTCGGTGATGGCCATCCGGGCCGGCTCGTCGCTGGTCAGCGCCCAGCGGCCCTCGTGCGTGATGCCGATCGGCAGCACGTCGTACTTGTCGCGGTCGATCGCCCTGAGCACACTGCCCGCGGTGGAGACCGAGATCGCGTGCTCGGAGCTGCGCCCGCCGAAGACCAGCGCGACGCGCGGCTTCCGGTCGGGCCGGTTCGGGGAGGACTGTTCGATGCTCATATCGGGTTTGAGACTACCGTGCGAGGCCCTGCCGGAAGGCAGGCACCACCGGGGAGTCGGCGGTCCCGCGGGGGCCGGGCGGGCGCCGCGGCCCCGGGCCGCGGCCCGCCGGACTCAGCGCCGCTCGGCCTTCGCCGAACGCGACATCAGCGTCTGCAGCGCCTCCTGGGTCGGCCGCCCGTTGTGCACCACGTCCACCACGGCCTCGACGATCGGCATGTCGACCCCGTTGCGCCGGGCCAGGTCCAGGACCGACTCGCAGGACTTGACGCCCTCGGCGGTCTGCCGGGTGGCCGCGATGGTCTCCGCGAGCGACATGCCCCGGCCCAGGTTCATCCCGAAGGTGTTGTTGCGCGACAGCGGCGAGGAGCAGGTGGCCACCAGGTCGCCCATCCCGGCGAGTCCGGCGAAGGTGTGCGGGTCCGCGCCCAGCACCTCTCCGAGCCGGGTGGTCTCGGCCAGCCCTCGGGTGATCAGGGTCGCCTTGGTGTTGTCCCCGAGTCCCATGCCGGCCGCCATGCCGACCGCCAGGCCGATCACGTTCTTGACCGCGCCGCCGAGTTCGCAGCCCACCACGTCGGTGTTGGTGTACGGCCGGAAGTACGGCGTGTGGCAGGCCGCCTGGAGCCGCTTGGCGACCGCCTCGTCGGAGCAGGCGACCACGCTGGCCGCGGGCTGCCGGTTGGCGATCTCCTTGGCCAGGTTGGGCCCGCTGACCACCGCGACGCGCTCCGGGCCGACCCCGGTGACCTCGTCGATCACCTCGCTCATCCGCTTGGCGGTGCCGAGTTCGATGCCCTTCATCAGGCTCACCAGCACGGTCTGCGGCTCGATCAGCGGCGTCCAGGCGGCCAGGTTGTCGCGCAGCGTCTGCGAGGGCACCACGAGCACCGCGAAGTCGGCGCCGGCCAGCGCCTCGGCGGCGTCGGTGGTCGCCCGCACGGTGTCGGGCAGCCGGACGCCCGGGAGGTAGTCCGGGTTCTCGTGGGTGGAGTTGACGGCGTCCACCAGCTCCTGGCGGCGGGCCCACAGCACGACCTCGCAGCCCGCGTCGGCGAGCACCAGCGCGAACGCGGTGCCCCAGGAGCCGGTCCCCATCACGGCGCAACGGATCACTTGCCGGCCTCCTCGGTGCCCTTGCCCCGCTCGCCCTTGGCGCGCCGGCGCTCGGCCAGCGCCGCCGCGGCACGCTCCCGGGCGGCCCTGCGCATGTCGTAGCGCTCGGCGGGCGGTTCCTCGCCGCGGACCTCCGCCAGCACGGCGGTGATCGCCGTCATGATGTCCTCGGTGGCGTCGGCGAGCACCTGGGCGGTGAGTTCCTGCCCCCGGTACTTGCTCAGGTCCACCGCGGGCCCGGCCGCGACGGTGACCCGGTGCCGCGGGAACAGGTTGAACCTGCCCTTCCCGAGACCGGGCCGGCCGTACGGCGGGATGATCTCGTGGGCGCCCCAGTGCGCGACCGGGATGACCGGCGCACCGGTCATCAGCGCGACCCGGGCGACACCGCTCTTGCCGGTCATCGGCCACAGGTCCGGGTCCCGGGTGAGCGTGCCCTCCGGGTAGAACTGCACGCACTGGCCGCTGTTGACCGCGTCGATCGCGGCCCGGAACGCCTGCGCGGCGTCGGTGGACTCGCGGAACACCGGAATCTGACCGGTTTTGCGCAGCATGAATCCGATGAAGGGGACCGAGAACAGCGAGGACTTGCCGAGAATGCGCGGCGGACGTCCGCTGTTGTACTGCCAGTGCGCGTAGATCACCGGATCGATGATCGAATTGTGGTTCACCGCGGCGATGAAGCCGCCGTTCTTCGGAATGTGCTCCCAGCCCCGCCAGTCGGGCTTCACCAGGGCGGTCGTCACCGGCTTCACCAGCACGGCCGCGAAGCGGTACCAGATGCCGTAGTCGGCGTTGCCGAACTTGGCGTACGAGCGGCGGGCCACCCCAGCTCCTTCTCATCCGATGCGGCACGGATTACCGCGGTCATGGCGTCCCGGTGCCGCGCACCGATTCCACCGGTGCCCGGGCCACGGGCGCGGAACAGTGTCGCCCGCCCGATCACCGGCTGTCGAGCAACCGCGCCAACCCGCCCGGCGGGCGTGATCAAACGCACGTCCGCACAGCTCGGACGGCCTGGCGAGGGCTCCGGGACCGGCGCCAGAATGACGCCGATGACCCAGGACACCGTACGCCCCAGCGGGGCCGTCGCGCCCCCCGCACCCACCGCCGGCTGGTCGCTGGTGCTTCCGCTCAAGCCGCTCACCATGGCGAAGAGCAGACTGGCGCCGTACGCCGGACCGCACCGGGCCGACCTGGCCCTGTCCTTCGCCCTGGACACCGTCACCGCCGCCCTGGCCACCCCCGGGGTCGGCCGGGTCCTGGTGGTCACCCGCGACGCCGCGGCCGGCGCCCGGCTGACCGCGCTCGGCGCCCTGGTGGTCGCCGACGAGCCCGACGGAGGCCTCAACCGGGCGCTGGCGCACGGCGCCGAGCGCGCCCTGGCCCTGGCCCCGCGGGCCCCGCTGGCGGTGCTCTCGGCGGACCTCCCGGCGCTGCGTCCGGCCGAACTGGCCCGGGTGCTGGGCGCGGTGCCGGCGGACGGCCGGGCCTTCCTGCCGGACACCCCCGGCCTCGGCACCACGCTGCTCGCCTGCGCCCCCGGCCGTCCGCTCTCCCCCGCCTTCGGGGACGGCTCACGGGCCCGGCACGCGGCCGGCGGGGCGCTCGAACTGCGCCTCGCGGACGTGGAGTCGGTGCGCCGGGACGTGGACACCGGGACGGACCTCGGCGAGGCCGCGGCGCTCGGCCTCGGACCGCACACCAGCGCGCTGTTCGCCCGGCTGAGCCTTTCCTGAGCCCTCCCGGCCGCCGCCCGGGCACCGCCCGGAGCCGCCCCGGCGCGTCCCGGCCCGGGCGTCGACCTGCTCCCGGGCCGGGGCCGGCCCGCTCGCTATGCTGCTCGCATGCAGGCCACCTCGTTCACCTTCGACCCCGCCACCCGGGCCGGCTCCGTGCTGCTCGACGACGGGACCCCGGTGCCGTTCGACGCGGCCGCCTTCGACGCCGGCGGCCTGCGGCTGCTGCGCCCCGGCCAGCGGGTGCGGATCCGCACCGAGGGCACCGGCGAGGCCCGCCGGGTGGTCTTCGTGACGCTCCAGACCTTCCCGGACCCCGCCGAGGGCTGACGGCCCCGTCCGGCGCCGTCGGGCCCGGCCGGACCGGCCCGCGGGCCATCCCGCCGCACCGCCCGGAACTCCCCCGCGCCGCCGCACGCCGTCGATTCCTGACTAAGCGCCCGGAAATCGAAAGAGCCGCGGCGACCCGTCTCCGCGAATTCACGGAAGGGGGTGCCGCGGCTCTGAGCCGAAGGCCGTCCTGGGACGGTCGCGCGGGACTTACTTGGCAGAGGTCTTGCGCGCGGTGGTCTTGCGGGTGGCGGTCTTCTTCGCCGGCGCCGTCTTCTTGGCCGTGGCGGTCGCCTTCTTGGCGGTGGCCGTGGTCTTCTTGGCGGCGGCCGTGGTGGTCGCCTTCTTCGCCGCGGCCGTCTTCTTGGTCGCGGCGGCCTTGGTCGCGGTCGCCGTGGTCTTCTTCGCGGCGGTGGTCTTCGCGGCCGTGGTCTTGGCGGCGGTGGCCTTGACGGCCGTGGTCTTCGCGGCGGTCTTCTTGGCGGTCGCCGTGGTCTTCTTGGCGGCGGCCGTGGTGGTCGCCTTCTTGACGGCGGCCGTGGTGGCCGTCTTCTTGGCGGCGGCCTTCTTGGCGGCCGGGGCGGCGGCGGCAGCAGCGGCGGCGCGCTTGGTGGCGGCACGCTTGGCGGCCGGGGTGGCGGCCACGCCGCTCTTGCCCGGGGTGAGGGAGCCCTTGGGGGCCTTCTTCACCGAGGGGCCTTCCTTCGGCAGCTTCTTGCTGCCGCTGACCAGGTCCTTGAAGCCCTGACCCGGACGGAAGCGCGGGACCGAGGTCTTCTTGACCTTGACCCGCTCGCCGGTCTGCGGGTTGCGGGCGAAGCGCGCGGAGCGCTCCACCTTCTCGAAGGTGCCGAACCCGGTGACCGAGACCCGGTCACCGGCCACAACGGCACGGACCATGGTGTCGAGCACTGCGTCGACGGCCTCTGCGGCAGCCTTGCGACCGCCCAGCTGCTCGGCCACCGCTTCGACAAGCTGAGCCTTGTTCACGTCTTCCCCTTCGGAAACGGGCGCCGGATGATTCCATCCGTTCTTTTCGCACGTTAGGTATGTATCTGCGGACTTTCAATTACCAAACGCGCGAATCACCCTAGTGTCGCAATGGATTTGCGCGTCGGCGACCTCAGTCGAGCGGCGGGGGCCGCTCGTCGAGGTCATGTACAAAGCGACTCAACCGCCTTGCCGCCTCCGGAAGATCGCGCTTGGCGGCCTCGGTGACGATGAGGAGTTGACGGGTGAGAGCGGTCTTTGCATCGGCAGACACGTTCAGCGCATGCACGCGGGCGTGAGCTTGCTTCAACCGCTCGGCCACAAGCGCGTAGAGCGCTGCGACTTCCTGGTCGTCCGGCCCCTCAGCTGGTGCGGAGGTGACGTCCGGCCGATCGTCAATTCGGCGTTCGGATGGCCGGCCCATGGAGTCCTCAGCCGCGGGTTCGCCGCCCGCGTACGGAGGTTCATGGTGCCGGTGCATGTACTGATTGTGCCATCTACCCGCAGTTGTACTTGCGCGGGCCCCTCTTCCGCAAAGCCAAATGGGCAATCCGGGGCGGGCCGCGGCGCTAACTCGTGCTCCGGAACGACGGATGGCCCGGCCCCCCCGAGGGGGGCACGGGCCATCCGGTGGATCGTCAGAATGCTTGTTCTGAGGGGAACTCAGGCGACCGGCAGAGTACGGGGCTTGAAGGCCGGACGGGTCTCCTCGAAGGCCGCGATGTCGGCCTCGTTCCGCAGGGTGATGCTGATGTCGTCCAGGCCGTTGAGCAGCCGCCACCGGACGTTGTCGTCCAGTTCGAAGGCCGCGACGACGCCCTCGGCACGCACTTCGCGCGCCTCCAGGTCAACGGTGATCTCGGCCGAAGGGTCACTCTCCGTGAGCGCCCAGAGCCGTTCCACGGTCTCCTGCGGCAGGACGACCGTCAGCAGGCCGTTCTTCAGGGAGTTGCCCCGGAAGATGTCGGCGAAGCGCGACGAGACGACCGCGTGGAAGCCGTAGTTCTGGAGCGCCCAGACGGCGTGCTCCCGGGAGGAGCCGGTGCCGAACTCGGGGCCGGCCACCAGGACCGTGGCACCCTGCCGCTCGGGCCGGTTGAGGATGAACGACTCGTCCTTGCGCCAGGCCTCGAACAGGCCGCCCTCGAAACCGGATCGGGTGACCTTCTTGAGCCAGTGGGCCGGGATGATCTGGTCGGTGTCCACGTTGCTGCGGCGCAGCGGCACGGCCCGGCCGGTGTGGGTGGTGAACTTCTCCATGGCTCAGGCCTCCACGGCAGCGACGTCGGCGGACAGGTCGGAGGGGGCGGCGAGACGGCCCAGGACGGCGGTCGCGGCGGCGACCTGCGGGGAGACCAGGTGGGTACGGCCGCCCTTGCCCTGCCGGCCCTCGAAGTTGCGGTTCGAGGTGGAGGCGCAGCGCTCCCCCGGGGCGAGCTGGTCGGGGTTCATGCCCAGGCACATCGAGCAGCCCGCGTGGCGCCACTCGGCACCGGCCGCGGTGAACACCTTGTCCAGGCCCTCCTCGACGGCCTGGAGGGCGACCCGGACGGAGCCGGGGACCACCAGCATCCGGACGCCGTCGGCGACCCGGCGGCCCTCCACGACGGCCGCGGCGGCCCGCAGGTCCTCGATCCGGCCGTTGGTGCAGGAGCCGACGAAGACGGCGTCGACCTTCACCTCGCGCAGCGGGGTGCCGGCCTCCAGGCCCATGTACGCCAGGGCGTTCTCGGCGGCCAGGCGCTCCTGCGGGTCGGCGAAGGACGCCGGGTCCGGCACCTCGGCGCCCAGCGGGGCGCCCTGGCCCGGGTTGGTGCCCCAGGTGACGAACGGGGTCAGCTCGCTCGCGTCGATGAAGATCTCGTGGTCGAATACCGCGTCCTCGTCGGTGCCCAGGGTCCTCCAGTACGCGACGGCGGCGTCCCAGTCCTCGCCCTGCGGGGCGTGCGGGCGGCCCTG
This sequence comes from Kitasatospora sp. NPDC127116, assembly GCF_042677365.1. Taxonomy (NCBI): domain Bacteria; kingdom Bacillati; phylum Actinomycetota; class Actinomycetes; order Kitasatosporales; family Streptomycetaceae; genus Kitasatospora; species Kitasatospora sp. NPDC127116. The sequence goes on along the minus strand of NZ_JBHXTL010000075.1, from coordinate 1,739 downwards.
GAGGTACGCGAAGGTGGTTTCGTCCGGGGCGATCATGCCCGCCCGGGCGCCGGCCTCGATCGACATGTTGCAGACGGTCATCCGGGCCTCCATGGACAGGCTCCGGATCGCCGAACCGCGGTACTCCAGGACGTAGCCCTGGCCGCCGCCGGTGCCGATCTTCGTGATGACGGCCAGGATCAGGTCCTTGGCGGTGACGCCCTCGGGCAGCTCGCCCTCGACGGTGATCGCCATCGTCCGGAACGGCGCCAGCGGCAGGGTCTGGGTGGCCAGCACGTGCTCGACCTGGCTGGTGCCGATGCCGAACGCCAGTGCGCCGAAAGCGCCGTGGGTCGAGGTGTGGGAGTCACCGCAGACCACGGTCATGCCGGGCTGGGTCAGGCCGAGCTGCGGGCCGACGACGTGCACGACGCCCTGCTCGACGTCGCCGAGCGAGTGGATCCGGACGCCGAACTCGGCGGCGTTCCTGCGCAGGGTCTCCAACTGCACCCTGGAGACCGGGTCGGCGATCGGCTTGTCGATGTCCAGGGTGGGGGTGTTGTGGTCCTCGGTGGCGATCGTCAGATCGGTGCGGCGGACCGTGCGGCCGGCCAGCCGCAGCCCGTCGAAGGCCTGCGGGCTGGTGACCTCGTGGAGCAGGTGCAGGTCGATGAAGAGGAGGTCGGGTTCGCCCTCCGCGCGCCGCACGACGTGGTCGTCCCAGACCTTCTCTGCGAGTGTCCGTCCCATCGGATTCCCTCCAGCCGGCCGCGTTGCCGGCCTTCTCGTGTCGTCGAGGTCAAAGCGTGTGCGCCGCCCTGAGACTCCCGGGCCGCTCCCGTCCAGAGTGGCGCTTTTCGCCGGAGATTGAACTTGTGTCTCGCGGAGTGAGACCGCAGTCTTAGCGCATGGACAGCGCTCCGCCCCGTCCGACCCCGGGGCGGCAGGACCCCGCGGAAAGCCCGAAGGGCCCCGTGGAAAGCCGGAAGGGCCCCGCTCGGAACGGAGCGGGGCCCTTCGGGGCATTTCCGGGGAAAGCAAAAAGACCCCGGGGACCGGGGTCTTTCCAATTTCTGGCTGGGGTACCAGGACTCGAACCTAGACTAAATGAACCAGAATCACTCGTGCTGCCAATTACACCATACCCCAACACAAAGCAAGGGCCGATGGGCGAGCCCACCGGCTTCCTGCTCTGAAGTACCCCCGACCGGATTCGAACCGGCGCTACTGCCGTGAGAGGGCAGCGTGCTAGGCCGCTACACAACGGGGGCTTCCTGGCGATCCCTTGCGGGATCAGTACCCCCGACCGGATTCGAACCGGCGCTACTGCCGTGAGAGGGCAGCGTGCTAGGCCGCTACACAACGGGGGCTTGATCTTCTTTTGTGGTGCTGTACTCACGTACTGCGCTGGGGTACCAGGACTCGAACCTAGACTAAATGAACCAGAATCACTCGTGCTGCCAATTACACCATACCCCACCAGAGTTGAACCCTCGCGGGCCCTTCTCAGGCGTTGCGCCTCTCGGTCGGTCCCTTCCGAGGGGCTTTCGTTCCCTCGTCCGTTCCCTCCCGGGCGGCGCAGAAAGAACATTACCCGACGTCGGCCCCGGGTCCAAAATCGATAACCCCAGGCAGCGGCCGGGAGGCCTGCGGACGGCCTCCGGGTACGCCGCGGGCCCGGCACGAAGCCCGGCCCCCGGCCGGCGCGGCGCCCCGCGCAGGCGGCCGGCCGGGCGTGCCGGGCGGCCCCCCGCCCACGC
>NZ_JBHXTL010000074.1:0-50146 GCF_042677365.1 Kitasatospora sp. NPDC127116 | reverse complement strand
CCTCGGCAGATGGTCCGCCCGGGCGGGCGCAGCGCCCGGGTCCAGGAGGCGGTGCACACCGCGGTGCGCGAGCTGCTCGCGGAGGTGGGCCGCGAGGCGCTCACCGTGCCGATGGTCGCCCAGCGGGCCGGTGTCACCCCGTCCACGGTGTACCGCCGCTGGGGCGACCTGGCCGAGCTGCTGTCCGACGTCGCGGTGGAGCGGCTGCGCCCCGACACCGAGCCCGCGGACCGCGGCGGCCTGCGCGCCGACCTCACCGCCTGGGCCGAGCAGTTCCTCGACGAGATGGCCTCCGCCTCCGGCCGCGCCTACGTCCGCGACGCCCTCCTCGGCGACCCGGACGGCGGCAACGCCGGCCAGTGCTCGGCCTACGCCGCCGAGCAGCTCGCCCTGGTCCTCGCCCGCGCCCGTGCGCGCGGCGAGGAGGCCCCCGGGGTCGAGGCCGCCATGGACCGCCTCGTCGCCCCCCTGATGTACCGGATCCTGTTCCGCCCCGCCGGCCTCGGCCCCGACTACGCCCGCCGCCTGGTCGCCGACCTGCTCGGCAACCCGTCCCCCGCGTCGGACTGACGGTCCGTCAATCATCTTTCCCCCGGGGCAAATGCGCGGAATGCGGCTGATGGCGCCGTCCGTCCGATCATGGGTTAGCCTCCTCGTGGCGTGATCACATGCCGGTCTCGAAGTGGGGGGAATCGCATGGCAATCGGACGACGGCAACTACTCGCCTCCGTCGCGCTCACCGCCCTCGCCGCACCCGTCCTGGCCAGGGGGAGCGCGACCCGCGCGGTCGCGGCCGAGGGCACGGGCGCGGCCGCGGGCACACCGGCGGCCGCCGGCGACGGGCCGCTGTTCCTGCAGGTCGTCGCGCACGAGGACGACGACATCCTGTTCATGAACCCGGACCTGTCCAACGCGCTCGCCAACGGCACGCCGTCCGTCACGGTGTTCGTCACCGCGGGGAACATCACCGGCGACCCGTGCGCCACGGCCTGCTGGGACGCCGACGGCGATCCGCTGCGCACCTGGAACCGGCAGATGGGCGCCGTCAACGCCTACTCCCGGATGACCGGGGTCGGCGACACCGACCCGGGGACCGACGAGGTCGGGCACTGGACGGCCGAGGCGTGGACGGTCGCGGGCAAGCAGGTCGAACGGTACGTCCTCAAGGGCCGGCCGGTGCACCTGATCTTCCTCAACCTGCACGACGGCGGGCTCGCCGGCGTCCTGGCCGGTGGCACCGACACCACGGTCGTCCCGGTCGGCAGCAAGCTGTCCGGGCCGTCGACCTACACGGCCGCGGACGTCGTCGAGGTGCTGCGGCAGGTGATGGTGACGTACCGGCCGACGGTGCTCCGGGCCCAGGACGAACTGCCGGACAGCCGCTACTCGGGCGACCACGCGGACCACGTCACCGCCGCGAAGTTCGCCGGCGAGGCGGCCCGGCTGTACGGCGGCTCGCTGATCCAGGTGAACTACCGGGACTACAACATCAGCGACTCCCCGGTGAACCTCGACCCGGCGACGACCGGCGCCAAGGGCGTGTTCGTCTCCGAGTACGCGAGCCACGACCACTCGCCGAACTACTCCGCCGACTGGTTCTCCCGGATGTACTACCGCTGGTCGCGGGGCACCTCCTGGGCCGGGCTGAACCAGGACGGCCGGCCGCAGGTCTTCGTCGTCCGGGCCGGCGCCCTCGTCACGTACTGGCGCCAGGCGGACGGCAGCTGGGGCGGTCCGGTGCGGATGGCCGACCCGGGCGGGCGGCTGGCGCCGGGCATCGCGGTCGGCACCAACGCCGACGGTCGGCTGGAGGTCTTCGCCCGCCGCCTCACCGACCACCACATCGTCTCGCTGCCGCAGGGCACGCCCAACGGCTGGTGGTGGAACTCCTGGGCCGACCACGGCAGCCCCAACACCGGGCTCGGCAACGAGGCCCAGGTCGGCGTGCCCGTGGTCGCCAACTCCCAGGACGGGCGGCTGGAGATCTTCGTCAAGAACGGCGGCGGCGGCCTCAGCAGCATCTGGCAGACCACCCCGGGCGGCGTGTGGACGCGCGACTGGGCGGACCTGGGCGGCACCGACCTCCAGGACCCGGTCACCGCGATCCGCAACGGCGCCGGGGCGATCGAGGTGTTCGCCGCCACCCGCACCGGCATCCTCGGCTGGTGGCAGAGCGCCCCGAACGGAATCCTCAACGGCCCGGCCCCGATCCCGGACGCCCGGCCGGCGAGCCCGCCCAAGGCCGCGCTCGACCAGGACGGCCGCATCGAACTCGCCTACCGGGAGGCGGGCACCGGCGCGATGCTGGTCAGCTACCAGACCCGGCCCGGTGGCGGTTCGTGGAGCCGGACACCGGCCTCCCTCGGCGGGCACGGGGGAGTGGGCGAGCCGGCCGCGGCCACCCTCGGCGGACGGGTCGTGCTGTTCGAGCGCAACGGCGGCGGCGGGGTGAGCACCACCGCGCAGACCGCCCCGAACTCCGGCTACGACAGCTGGCAGGACCTCGGCGGCACCGTCCTCGACTTCCCGACCGCGATCGTCGACGGCGGCGGGGTGCTCCACGTGTTCGCCATCGGTACGGACGGCCGCGTCCGCTTCCGCACGGGCACGACGGCCGCCGCCTTCGGCGACTGGCAGGTCCTGCCGCTGTGACCCCCCGCCCGGCGGCCGACCGGGGACACACCCCGTCGGCCGCCGGGCTCGGGCCGTCGAACCGGCCGAGGGGCCGTCAGCGGCCGCCCATCAGCCGGTACATGCCGATCGAGTCGTGGGTGGCGGTGTCCGCGAAGCCGAACTTCTCGTAGAGGAAGCGCGCGGGCCCGTCCGCGATCAGCGAGACGTACGCGGTGGCGGGGGCCCGGCGCTCCAGTTCCTCGGTGAGGGCCGCCATGATGCGCTTGCCGAGGCCGTGGCCCTGGTGTGCGGGGTGGACGCAGATGTCGGTGATCTGGAACGCGGTGCCGCCGTCGCCGATGATCCGCCCCATCCCGACGGGCTCGCCCTCGTGGTGGAGGACCACGCCGTACCAGGTGTTGGGGAGGGCGAGCGCGACCGCCTCGGGGGCCTTGTCGGAGAGGCCGGCGTCGGTGCGCAGGCGGCGGAAGACCTCGACGGCGGGCACGCCGGGACGAAGCTCGTAAGGGTCACTCACTGGATTCATAGCTTACATGCTACCCGCTCGGCGCCGTCGCCCGGCTCCGGCCGCTCGGGTGAACGCGCGGCGCGACATGCCGGACGCGGCGGGGGGCCGCGAGGGCGGAAGCGATGATCACCGGGTTCCCGGAGCACCCCCCGTCGGAGGCGGACATGCGGATTCTTCTCCTCGCCAGCGCGTTCAACAGCCTCAGCCAGCGGCTGCACGCCGAACTGCGCGACCGGCGTCACACCGTGGACCTCCAACTGGCCGGTGACGAAGAGGAGTTGCTCGACGCGGTGCGCCGACTCAAGCCCGACCTGGTGCTCGCCCCGATGCTGCGCACCGCGATCCCGCGGGAGCTCTGGTCGCAGCTCACCTGCCTGATCGTCCACCCCGGCCCGCCGGGCGACCGCGGCCCCTCCTCCCTCGACCGGGCGATCCAGGACGGCCGCACCGAATGGGCCGTCACCGTGCTCCAGGCCGAGGCGGAGATGGACGCCGGGCCGGTCTGGGCCTCGGCGCCCTGCCGGCTGCCGGAGTACGGCAAGAGCGACCTCTACCGCAACGAGGTCGCCGACGCGGCGGTGGCGGCCGCGCTGCTCGCCGTGGAGCGCGTCGCCTCGGGCACGTACGCGCCGCAGCCGCAGTCCGGCCCCGGCTGGAGCGGCGCCGTGCGCACCCGGCCCGTCCTGCGCCAGGAGGAGCGCCGGATCGACTGGGCGGCCGACAGCACCGAGGCGGTGCTGCGCAGGCTCCGCGCCGCGGACTCCCGGCCCGGAGTGCTCGACGAACTGTGCGGCGGCACCTGGTACCTGCACGGCGGGCACCGCGAACCGGTGCTGCGCGGCTGCCCGGGCGACCTGCTCGCCACCCGGGCCGGGGCCCTGTGCCGGGCCACCACGGACGGTGCCGTGTGGATCCCCGAACTGCGCCGCCGCACCCCCGGCGGCCCCGCGGGCGTCAAGCTCCCCGCCGTGACGGCGCTCGGCGGCCTGCTCCCCGCCCTGCCGGAGCTGGCGGCGCCCCTGATGCCGGGCGAGCAGGACGGCCCCGTCTGGTCGGACGTCCGCTACCGGGAGGACGGCCCGGTGGGCTTCCTGCGCTTCTCCTTCCCGGGCGGCGCGATGTCCACCGGCCACTGCCGCCGCCTGCTGGCGGCCTACCGCTTCGCCGTCGCCCGCCCGACCTCGGTGCTGGTGCTCGGCGGCGGCCGGGACTTCTTCTCCAACGGCATCCACCTCAACGTGATCGAGGCCGCGGCGGACCCGGCCGTCGAGTCCTGGGACAACATCACCGCGATGGACGAACTGGTCGACGCGGTGCTCACCACCACCGACCGGCTGGTGGTCGCCGCCGTCGGGGGCAACGCGGCGGCCGGCGGGGTGATGCTGGCGCTGGCGGCGGACGAGGTGTGGTGCCGCGCCGGCTCCGTCCTCAACCCGCACTACCGGCTGATGGGGCTGTACGGGTCGGAGTACTGGACGTACAGCCTCCCGCGCCGCCTCGGCGCGGCGGCGGCCGAGCGGCTGACCCGCCAGGCGCTGCCCGTCTCCGCGGCCACCGCCGAGCGGATCGGCCTGGTCGACCGGGTGCTCGCCTGCGGGCCGGAGGAGTTCGGGCCGTCCACGGCCCACCTGGCCGGGCTGCTCGCCGCCTCGCCCACCGCCCACCAGCGGATCGCGGCGAAGAAGGCCGCGCGCGAGGCCGACGAGCGGACGAAACCGCTCGACGCCTACCGGGAGGAGGAGCTCGCGGTCATGCACCGGCAGTTCTTCACACCCGAATCGCCGTATCACGCGCTGCGTTCCGCGTTCGTCCACAAGCGCCCGGTGCCGACGGGGCCCGCGGCGCGACCGTGACCCGAACGGCCCCGCCCGGCTTGCCTCCCCGGGCCCCGGCGCGCGCCGCGCGGACCGGCGCCCGGCCCGGACCGTTGCTATGACTGGCTTCGAGCCATTCCCTCAGGCTCCCATCCCCGAGGAGGCATCCTCATGGGTGCTGCAACAGCTGCAACGACTGCAACAGCTGCAACCACCGACACCGACGTGGTGCACATTCTCTGGATCAACGCGGGCCTCAGCTGCGACGGCGACTCCGTCTCGCTGACCGCCGCGATGCAGCCCAGCATCGAGGAGATCGTCACCGGCGCACTGCCCGGCCTGCCCAAGGTCGCGGTGCACTGGCCGCTGATCGACTTCGAGTGCGGCCCGGTCCAGGGCGCGGACAACTTCGTCGAGTGGTTCTTCAAGGCCGACCGCGGCGAGATCGAGCCGTTCGTGCTGGTCGTCGAGGGGTCCATCCCCAACGAGAAGATCAAGAAGGAGGGCTACTGGTGCGGCTTCGGCGACGACCCCGCCACCGGTCAGCCCATCACCACCAGCGAGTGGCTGGACCGACTCGCCCCGAAGGCGACCGCCGTGGTGGCGATCGGCACCTGCGCCACGTACGGCGGCATCCACGCGATGGCCGGCAACCCGACCGGCGCCATGGGCGTGCCGGACTACCTCGGCTGGGACTGGAAGTCCAAGGCCGGACTGCCCATCGTCTGCGTGCCGGGCTGCCCGATCCAGCCCGACAACTTCGCCGAGACGCTCACCTACCTGCTGTACCAGCTGGCCGGCTCCGCGCCGATGATCCCGCTGGACGACAAGCTGCGGCCCGCCTGGCTGTTCGGAGCCACCGTGCACGAGGGCTGCGACCGCGGCGGCTACTACGAGCAGGGGCAGTTCGCCACCGACTACGGCACGCCCGAGTGCCTGGTGCGGCTCGGCTGCTGGGGCCCGGTCGTGAAGTGCAACGTCGCCAAGCGCGGCTGGACCAACGGCATCGGCGGCTGCCCGAACGTGGGCGGCATCTGCATCGCCTGCACCATGCCGGGCTTCCCGGACAAGTTCATGCCCTTCATGGACCCGCCGCCCGGCTCACGGGTCTCCACCAACGCCAGCAGCGCGTACGGCGCGCTGATCCGGCGGCTGCGCGCGATCACGCTCAACACCCTGGACAAGGAACCGAAGTGGCGTCACTCCGGCCGCCACCTGACCACGGGCTACCGCCCGCCCTGGTGACCGCCGCAGGGCCGCACACCGTCCGGTGTGCGGCCGCCGACGGCCCCCGCCCGTTCGACGACCCCCCCCCGCCCGCTCGCCGGGGCCCGCTCCCAGAGACAAGGACACGACAGCAACGATGGCAACACCGACCACCAGGGCGGCCGGCGACGGCAGCGGCCTGACCGAGATGTCCTGGGACCCGATCACCCGCATCGTGGGCAGCCTGGGCATCCACACGAAGATCGACTTCAAGCAGAAGCGGGTCGCGGAGTGCTACAGCACCTCCTCGGTCTTCCGCGGCTACAGCGTCTTCATGCGCGGCAAGGACCCGCGCGACGCCCACTTCATCACCAGCCGGATCTGCGGGATCTGCGGCGACAACCACGCCACCTGTTCCGTCTACACGCAGAACATGGCGTACGGGGTGAAGCCCCCGCACCTGGGCGAGTGGATCATCAACCTCGGTGAGGCCGCCGAGTACATGTTCGACCACAACATCTTCCAGGAGAACCTGGTCGGGGTCGACTACTGCGAGAAGATGGTCCGCGAGACCAACCCCGGCGTCCTGGAGCAGGCCGAGCGCACCGAGGCCCCGCACGCCGGCGACCACGGCTACCGGACGATCGCCGACATCATGCGCTCGCTCAACCCCATCGAGGGCGAGTTCTACCGCGAGGCGCTCCAGGTCAGCCGCTACACCCGGGAGATGTTCTGCCTGATGGAGGGCCGCCACGTGCACCCCTCCACGCTCTACCCGGGCGGCGTCGGCACCGTCGCCACGGTGCAGCTGTTCACCGACTACCTGACCCGGCTGATGCGCTACGTCGAGTTCATGAAGAAGGTCGTGCCGCTGCACGACGACCTCTTCGACTTCTTCTACCAGGCCCTGCCCGGCTACGAGGAGGTCGGCCGGCGCCGGGTCCTGCTCGGCTGCTGGGGCAGCCTCAACGACCCGGACCACTGCGACTTCACCTACCGCAACATGACGGACTGGGGCCGGCGGATGTTCGTCACCCCCGGCGTCGTGGTGGACGGCAAGCTCGTCACCAACGACCTGACGCAGATCAACCTGGGCATCCGCATCCTGCTCGGCAGCTCCTACTACGAGGACTGGCAGGGCAAGGACCTGTTCGTCACCCACGACCCGCTGGGCAACCCCGTCGACCCCCGCCACCCGTGGAACCAGCACACCATCCCCGCCCCGCAGAAGCGGAACTTCGACGACAAGTACAGCTGGGTGATGTCCCCGCGCTGGTTCGACGGCAAGGACCACCTCGCCCTCGACACCGGCGGCGGCCCGATCGCCCGGCTGTGGTCCACCGCCCTGTCCGGGCTGGTCGACATCGGCTACATCAAGGCCACCGGCCACAGCGTGCAGATCAACCTGCCCCGCTCGATGACCAAGCCCGAGGTCACCTTCGAGTGGAAGATCCCGCAGTGGAGCAACGCCATCGAGCGCAACCGCGCCCGCACCTACTTCCAGGCGTACGCGGCCGCCGCCGCCCTGCACTTCGCCGAGAAGGCGCTCGACGAGGTCCGCGCCGGGCGCAGCCAGACCTGGGAGCGCTTCGAGGTGCCGGACGAGTCGATCGGCTGCGGCTTCACCGAGGCCGTGCGCGGCGTGCTCTCGCACCACATGGTGATCCGCGACGGCAAGATCGCCAACTACCACCCGTACCCGCCCACCCCGTGGAACGCCAGCGTCCGGGACAGCTACGGCACGCCCGGCCCGTACGAGGACGCGGTGCAGAACACCCCGATCTTCGAGGAGAACCCCCCGGACACCTTCAAGGGCATCGACATCATGCGCGCGGTGCGCAGCTTCGACCCCTGTCTGCCCTGCGGCGTGCACATGTACGTCGGCGGCGGGCGCACCGTGCAGACCATGCACGTGCCCACCGGCCTGAGCGGGCTCACCGCATGACGGCCGAGCGGACCGGGCAGCGGATCCACGAGGCCCTGGACGCCCTGGCCGGCAGCGGCGCCGAGCAGGCGGGCGAGCAACTGGTCCGGGAACTCATGGAGTTCTACGGCCAGGGCCTGGCCAGGATGGTCCCGGCGCTGCCCCCGCCCGCGCTGGACCGGATGCTGGACGACCCGGCCGTCGCCGGGGTGCTGCTCCTGCACGACCTGCACCCCGAGGACCTCCCCGCCCGGATCGACCGGGCGCTGGCCGCCCTGTCCGAGCGGGTCGAGGTGGCCGGCTTCGACCCGGCCACCGGCGTCCTGCGGCTGCGCCGCACGGCCACCGGCTGCGGCTGCGGCGAACAGGACGTGGAGGCCGTGCTCGCCTGCCACGCGCCCGAGGTGACCGCCGTGGAACTGGAGCGCGCCCCGCAACTGCTCCAGATCGGCACCCGCCCGCCGCAGCCCGCGGAGGCCCGATGAACACCCGCCGGATCTCCCGCGACGGGACCGCCCTGCTGCACCGGCTGCGCGAACCGGCCCCGCCGCGCCCCGAGCAGTGCGCGTTCTGCGGCCGGGACCTGCCCGCCGGCCACCGCCACCTGGTGGACGTCGAGGAGCGCGCCCTGGCGTGCGCCTGCACCGCCTGCGGCCTGCTGTTCCAGCAGCCGGGCGCGGCCGGCGGCCGCTACCGCACCGTGCCGGACCGCTACCTCGCCGACCCGGCCCACGAGTTGGACCAGCAGGCCTGGTCGGTTCTGGGCATCCCGGTCGGCACCGCCTTCCTGTTCCGCAACACGGTGATGGACCAGTTGCTCGCCTTCTACCCCGGCCCGGCCGGCGCCACCGAGAGCGAGCTGGACGAGGCGACCTGGCAGCGCGCCCTCGGCGGCAGCCGGCTGGCCGACGCCCTGGAACCGGACGTGGAGGCGCTGCTGCTGCGCCGCACCGAGGAACGCGTGACGTGCCTCCTGGTGCCGATCGACGTCTGCTACGAGCTGGTCGGCCGGCTGCGGCGGTGCTGGCACGGCTTCGACGGCGGCGCCGAGGCACGGGCCGAACTCGACGCGTTCTTCGCGCGGCTGGCCGACCGGGCCCGCCCGCTGCCCGCGGAGGTGACGGCGTGACGGCCCTCGCCTTCGCCTGCACCGGCGTGCGGTCCGACCCGTACGCGGCCGGGCCGACCCTGGTGTTCCGGCTGCGCATCACGGCCCCGGCCGACACCCGGGTGCACGCCCTCGCCCTCCAGTGCCAGCTGCGGATCGAACCGGGCCGCCGGCCGTACGGCGACACCGAGGGCGAGCGGCTGACCGACCTGTTCGGCGAGCGGCAGCGCTGGGCCACCACGCTCAACCCGGTCCAGTTCGCCACCGTGCCGCTCCTGGTGCCCGGCTTCACCGGCGGCACGGAGATCGACCTCTCGGTGCCCTGCACCTACGACCAGGAGGTCGCCTCGGCCCGCTACTTCCGGGCGCTGGACGGCGGCGAGGTGCCGCTGCTGCTGCTCTTCTCCGGCACCGCCTTCTCCGGCCCCGGCGGCTTCCAGGTCAGCCCGGTGCCCTGGGACCGGGAGGCCCGGGTGCGGATGCCGGTGCGGGTCTGGCAGGAGGCGATCGACCGGCACTTCCCCGGCAGCGGCTGGCTGCGGCTGCCGGAGGACGTCATGGACGAGCTGCTGGCCTACCGCTCCCGGCGGGCCCTGCCCTCCTGGGAGGCGACGGTGCGCGAGCTGCTCGCGGCGGCCGCGATCGGGGGGACGGTCCGGTGAGCGGCTTCCCGGAGCGGATCGAGCGCGGCTTCGCGGCCGCCCGGCAGGTCGCCGACGCGGTGCTGCTGGAAGGCTACGTGCTCTACCCGTACCGCGCCTCGGCGGCCAAGAACCGGCTGCGCTGGCAGTTCGGCGTCCTGGTGCCGCCCGAGTACACCGCGGTCGGCGGCGAGCACTCCCACCAGCGCACCGAGTGCGTGATGGAGGCGCGCGGCGGGGACCTGCTGGCGGTCGAGCTGCGCTTCCTGCGGGTCCAGCGGCGCACCGTCGAACGGGCCACCGCCGCCGGCTTCGAGTCGGTGGAGCGCCTGGAGCTGGCCGACCGGGACCTCGTCGAGTGGGACGAGGGCGCCGAGGAAAGGGTCGAACTCCTGGTCCCGGTCGAGGAGGTGGACGGCGAAGGGGTGCAGCGGCCGTTCCGGCTGCCGGGCGTCGGCGAGACCGGTCTGGTGCACGAGGACGGCGCCGTCGTCGGCCGGGTGGTGCGACGGCGCGAACAGGTCGACGGCCTGGTCTGGCTGCGGGCCGAGGAACTGCCCGGCCCGTACCGGGCGCAGCGGCTGACCGTGGAGGTGGAGAACACCTCCCCCTGGAGGCCGCCGCGGGGGGCCACCCGCGACCAGGCCCTGCCGCACTCGCTGGTCTCCGCGCACCTGCTGCTCGGGCTGGAGCACGGACGCTTCCTGTCCGTCACCGACCCGCCCGAGTGGGCCCGCCCGGCCGTCGAGCGGTGCCGCAACGAGCGCACCTGGCCGGTGCTGGCCGGGCCGGACGGCGACCGCTCGGTGGTGCTGTCCTCGCCGATCATCCTGGAGGACCACCCGCGGATCGCCCCGGAGAGCCTCGGCACGCTGTACGACGCCACCGAGATCGACGAGATCCTGGCGCTGCGGACGGCCGCCCTGACCGAGGAGGAGAAGCGGGAGGCCCGCGGCACCGACGAGCGGGCCGGCGCGGTGATCGACCTGGCCGAGTCCATGCCCCCCGAGGTGCTGGAGCGGCTGCACGGGGCCATCCGCGGGCTGCGCGAGGTCACCGGCGGCGGCGCCGTCGACGGCGGCGAACAGCCCTGGTGGGATCCGGGCGACGACCCGGCGGTCGACCCCGAGCGGGACCGGGTGCTGGTCGACGGCCACGAGGTCGGCGCCGGCAGCCGGGTCCTGCTGCGGCCCGGCCGGCGGCGCACCGACGCCCAGGACCTCTTCCTGGACGGGCGGACCGGCGTCGTGGAGGCCGTGCTGCACGACCTCGACGGCTCGGTGCACCTGGCCGTCACCGTGGAGGACGACCCGGGCGCCGACCTGTGGCGGGCCCAGGGGCGGTTCCGCTACTTCCAGCCCGACGAGGTCACACCGCTGGAGGGATCGTGACGGCGGGCTCGACGGTGCTGGTCGCCGGGGTGGGCAACATCTTCCTCGGCGACGACGGCTTCGGCGTCGAGACCGTCCGGCGGCTGTCCGCCCACCCGCTGCCGGCCGGCGTCGAGCTGGCCGACGTCGGCGTGCGCGGCGTGGACCTCGCCTACCGGCTGCTCGACGGCCACCGCACCGCCGTCCTGGTGGACGCCACCTGCCGGGGCGGGGCGCCCGGCACCGTCTACCTGATCGAGGCGGACACCGGAGAGGCGCTGGAGGCGCCGGTCCTGGACGGGCACCGGATGGGGCCGGACGCCGTACTGGCGCTGCTGGCCACGCTCGCCGCCGGCACCGGCGGCGAGCCGCCGGAACGGGTGCTGGTGGTCGGCTGCGAGCCGGCGTCGCTGGAGGAGGGCATCGGGCTGAGCGAGCCCGTCGCCGCCGCCGTGGAGGAGGCGGTCCGAGTGGTCCTGCGGGTCGTGGACGAGGCCGCGCAGCCGGAGAAGGAGACAACACCATGCTGAGGAAACTGTTCTGCGTCGCCCTGCTGGCGGGCATCGGCGCACTGGTCTGGCAGAGCCTGCCGGACATCAAGCGGTACCTGCACATCTCCCGGATGTGAGCCGTGCGAGCCGTGTGAGCCGATGTGACCGGAGGTGATCCGAGGTGGGGAGCGGATTGCTGCGAACGGCGCAGCCCCGCGTGCGGTGGCGGCGCGGCTGCGGGCCGACGCCGCCACCGCGCCCTGTAATGGGGCGCGTTGCCGCCCGCTCCGGGAAGGGACCCATGCACGAGATGTCGATCGCCGAAGCCGTCGTCGAGCAGGTGGACACGGCCGCGCGCGAACACGGGGCCCCCGGGGTGGCGCGGGTGCGCCTGCGGGTCGGGGAGCTGGCCGGCGTGGTGCCCGAGGCCCTCGACTTCTGCTTCGAACTCGCCTGCACCGGAACGCTGGTGGCGGGCGCCGTGCTGGACACCGAATCCGTCGCGGCCCGGGCCCGCTGCACCCCCTGCGCGGTCGAGTGGGCGGTCGGCATGCCGCCGGACCTCGGCTGCCCGAGCTGCTCCGGCGGTGGTGGCGTCGAGCTTCTGTCCGGCCGTGAACTGCAGATCCTCGATGTCCAGTGGGCCGAAGCCCGGGACGTCGGGGCCGAGGTCCGGGACGTCCGGGCCGAACAGAAAGGCTGATGCCGATGTGCCGCACGGTCGACCTCCGTCAGGCGGTCCTCGCCCGCAACGACGACAGCGCCCGCCGGCTGCGGGAGGCGCTGGAGGCGCGGGGGACGGTCGCGGTGAACCTGCTGTCCAGCCCGGGCAGCGGAAAGACCGCGCTGCTGGAGGCCGAGCTGGGGCTGGCCCGGCGGCGCGGGGTGGAGGTCGCCGCGCTGACCGCCGACCTCGCCACCGAGAACGACGCCCGCCGGCTGGCCCGCTCGGGCGCCCCGGTGAAGCAGGTGCTCACCGACGGGCTCTGCCACCTGGAGGCGCGGATGCTCGCCGGGCACCTGGACGGCTGGCTGCCGGCCGAGTGCCGGCTGCTGTTCGTGGAGAACGTCGGCAACCTGGTCTGCCCGGCCTCCTACGACCTCGGCGAGACGCTGAGGGTGGTGCTGGCCTCGGTGACCGAGGGGGAGGACAAGCCGCTCAAGTACCCGACGGCCTTCGGGCTGGCCAACCTGGTGCTGGTGACCAAGACGGACCTCGCCGCGGCGGCCGAGTTCGACGAGGCGGCGTTCCTGGCCAACGTCCAGCGGGTCAACCCCGGGGTGACGGTGCTGAACACCTCCGCCCGGACGGGCGAGGGCGTCGGGGCGCTGCTGGACCGGGCGCTGGCCGTGCTGGAGGGAGCCGAGCCGCACCGGCCGGTGATGTCGGCGGCGCCGCACGACCACGGGCACGCGCACGGCGACGGGCACGCGCACGACGACGGGCACGCGCACGACGACGGGGATGAGCGCGGGAACGGGCACGCGCACGACGACGGGCACGAACACGACCACGGGCACCACCACGGCCGCTCCGCCGTGGGGGAGCGCGCGTGACGGCCGGTCACCCCGGGCTCGACCGCGAGCGGCGGCGGGTCGCCGTCCGCGGCCTGGTGCAGGGGGTCGGCTTCCGCCCGTTCGTCCACACGCTGGCCGGTGAACTCGGCCTGGCCGGCACCGTCACCAACACCGGCGAGGGCGTCCTGGCCGAGGTCGAGGGCAGCCCGGACGCCCTGGACGCCTTCTGCCGGCGCGTGGCCGGCGACGCGCCGCCGCTCGCCCAGGTGCACTCGGTGGAACACGCGCCGCTCGCCACCACCGGCGCCACCGGCTTCCGCATCGTCCCGTCCAGCCCCGACGGCCCCCGCACCACCCTGATCCCGCCCGACACCGCCGTCTGCGCCGACTGCCTGGCCGAACTCGCCGACCCGGCCGACCGCCGCCACCGGCACCCCTTCATCAGCTGCACCAACTGCGGCCCCCGGCACACCATCGTCACCGGCCTCCCGTACGACCGGGCCAACACCACCATGGCCGGCTTCCCGATGTGCCCGGACTGCGCCCGGGAGTACACCGACCCCGCCGACCGCCGCTTCCACGCCCAGCCCGTCGCCTGCCACGCCTGCGGGCCCGCACTCGCGCTGACCGTGCCCGGACGCCCCGGACGCCCCGGACTCGCCGGGGAACAGGCCCTCACGGAGGCCCGACGGCTGCTCGCCGAGGGCGCGATCCTCGCCGTCAAGGGCATCGGCGGCTACCACCTCGCCTGCGACGCGCGCGACACCGCGGCCGTCGCCCTGCTGCGCCGGCGCAAGCGGCGCGGCGACAAGCCCTTCGCCGTGATGGCCCGCGACCTCGCCACCGTCGAACGCCTGCTGCCCGTCGACCCGGTCGAGCGGGAGCTGCTCACCGGGCCCGTGCGGCCGATCGTCCTGCTCCGCCGCACGGGCCTGCCGGTGCCCGAGGCGGTGGCCCCGGGCAGCCCCGACCTCGGGGTGATGCTCCCGTACACGCCGCTGCACCACCTGCTGCTCGCCGCCCCCGGGCCGGACCTGCTGGTGATGACCAGCGCCAACCGCTCCGGCGAGCCGATCGTCACCGAGGACCGGGAGGCGCTGGAGCGCCTCGCCCCACTGGTCGACGGCTGGCTCACCCACGACCGGCCGATCCACGTCCCCTGCGAGGACTCCGTGGTGCGGGTGGTGGACGGCGAACAGCTGCCGCTGCGCCGTTCGCGCGGGTACGCGCCGCTCCCGATCCCGCTGCCGGTGCCCGTCCGCCCCGTCCTGGCCGTCGGCGGCGACCTCAAGAACACCTTCGCGCTGGCCCGGGACGGCTACGCCTGGCTGTCCGGCCACATCGGCGACATGGACGACCTGGCCACCCTGCGGGCCTTCGAGCGGGCGGTCGAGCAGCTCGGCACGGTCAGCGGCGTACGGCCGGAACTGCTGGCCGCCGACCGCCACCCCGGCTACCGCTCGCTGCGGCACGCCGAGCGGACCGCCGCCGGCCGGCCGGTGCACCGGGTCCAGCACCACCACGCCCACATCGCCGCGGTGATGGCCGAACACGGCCTGGACGGTGGCCGGCCGGTGCTCGGGGTGGCCTTCGACGGCACCGGCTACGGCGAGGACGGCGCGATCTGGGGCGGCGAGGTGCTGCTGGCGGACTACGACGGGTTCCGCCGTCTCGCCCACCTCCGGTACGTGCCGCTGCCCGGCGGGGACGCGGCCGTCGAGCGCCCCTACCGGACGGCGCTCGCCCACCTGCGCGCGGCCGGGCTGCCCCGGCTGCCGCAGCTGCCGCCGGTCCGGGCCTGCGAGGGCGAGGAACTACGGCTGCTGGAGCGCCAGTTGGAGCGGGGGCTGAACTGTGCGCCGACCTCCAGCATGGGCCGGCTGTTCGACGCGGTCTCCTCGCTCGCCGGGATCTGCCAGCGGGCCGGGTACGAGGCCCAGGCGGCGATCGAACTGGAGGCGGCGGCCTGCGAGTTCGGCCGCGAGGACGGCCCTGTGTGCGGGGCGGCGCAGCGGGCGGGCGGCTACGCGTTCGGCCTGTCGGCGCGGGCGGACGGCTGGATCGCCGACCCCGGGCCGGTGCTGGCCGCGGTGGTGGCCGACGTCACCGCGGGCGCGCCCGCGGGGCTGGTCGCCGCCCGCTTCCACGGCGCGGTGGCCGAGCTGGTCCGGCGGATCTGCGCCGCCGTCCGGGAACGGCACGGCACCACCACCGTGGCGCTCAGCGGCGGGGTCTTCGCCAATGCGCTGCTCTCCTCCGCCTGCGCGAGCGGGCTCGGGGAGGACGGCTTCACCGTACTGCGGCACCGCCGGGTGCCGCCCAACGACGGAGGGCTGGCGCTGGGCCAGCTGATGGTGGCCGCCCGGTCGGCGGCCACCCGGGAGGAGTGAGCGCGGATGTGCCTGGCGGTGCCCGGCAGGGTGACGGAGATCGGGGAGCGGGACGGGACCAGGATGGCGGTGATGGACTTCGGCGGCGTGATCAAGGACGTCTGCCTGGAGTACCTGCCCGACCTGGCGGTGGGGGAGTACGCGATCGTCCACGTGGGCTTCGCGCTGCAGCGCCTGGACGAGGAGTCGGCCCGGCGCACCCTCGCCCTCTTCGAGGAGCTCGGGCTGTTGCAGGAGGAGTTCGGCGACCCGTGGGAGGCCGCCGGGGCGGCGGCGGGTGCGGCCGGAGCGGCGGACATGACCGAGGAGGCCGGACGGTGAAGTACCTGGAGGAGTTCCGCAACCCCGAGCTGGCGGCCGGGCTGCTCGCCGACATCAGGGCGACGGTCACCCGGCCGTGGGCGCTGATGGAGGTCTGCGGCGGCCAGACGCACAGCATCATCCGGCACGCCATCGACCAACTCCTGCCGGACGAGGTCGAGTTGATCCACGGGCCGGGCTGCCCGGTGTGCGTCACCCCGTTGGAGATGATCGACCGGGCACTGGCGATCGCCGCCCGGCCGGGGGTGGTCTTCTGCTCCTTCGGGGACATGCTGCGGGTGCCCGGCACCGACCGGGACCTGTTCCGGGTGCGCGGTGAGGGCGGCGACGTCAGGGTCGTGTACTCACCGCTCGACGCCCTGCGGATCGCCCGGGAGAACCCGGACAAGGAGGTGGTCTTCTTCGGCATCGGCTTCGAGACCACCGCCCCGCCGAACGCCATGGCCGTCCACCTGGCCAGGAAGCAGGGGCTGCGCAACTTCAGCATGCTGGTCTCCCACGTCCGGGTGCCCCCCGCGATCGAGGCGATCATGGACTCGCCGGACTGCCGGGTCCAGGGCTTCCTCGCCGCCGGGCACGTCTGCAGCGTGATGGGCACCGCCGAGTACCCGGCGCTCGCGGAGCGCCACCGGGTGCCGATCGTCGTCACCGGCTTCGAACCCCTGGACATCCTGGAAGGCATCCGGCGCACCGTACGGCAGCTGGAGCGCGGGGAGCACACCGTTGACAACGCCTACCCGCGGGCCGTCCGCCCCGAGGGCAACCCGGCGGCCCGCGCCATGCTGGAGGACGTCTTCGAGGTGGCCGACCGCGCCTGGCGGGGCATCGGGGTGATCCCGCGCAGCGGCTGGCGGCTCTCGCCCCGCTACCGGGACCACGACGCCGAACACCGCTTCGACGTCTCGGGGATCACCACCCGCGAACCCGCCGAGTGCCGCAGCGGCGAGGTGCTGCAGGGCCTGCTGAAGCCCCACCAGTGCGAGGCCTTCGGCACCGTCTGCACACCGCGCACGCCGCTCGGCGCCACGATGGTGTCCAGCGAGGGGGCGTGCGCGGCGTACTACCTGTACCGGCGGCTCGGTGTGCCGGGTGCGACGTCCGTCCGGCTTCAGGACCGTCAGGAGACCCAGGAGGCGAGCCGCGTTGGCTGACACCGAACTGCTCACCGAGGCGCTCGCCGGACCCCCCGCCGAACCGTCCGCCGCACCGGATGCCGAACCGTCCGTCGAACCGGACGCCGGGCGGCCCGACTTCTCCGGCTGGAGCTGCCCGCTGCCGCTGCGCGACCACCCCCGGGTGGTGATGGGCCACGGCGGCGGCGGGGCGCTGTCCGCGGAACTGGTGCAGAACCTCTTCGCGCCGGCCTTCGGCGGCCCGGTGCTCGCCGGGCTCGGCGACTCCGCCGTGCTGGAGCTCGGCGGTGCCCGGCTCGCCTTCTCCACCGACTCCTACGTGGTGCGGCCGCTGTTCTTCCCCGGCGGCTGCATCGGCGACCTCGCCGTCAACGGCACGGTCAACGACCTCGCCATGAGCGGGGCCCGGGCCGCCTACCTGTCCTGCGGCTTCATCCTGGAGGAGGGGGTGGAGATGGCCGTGGTGGACCGGGTCGCCAGGGCGATCGGTGCCGCCGCCCGCACCGCCGGGGTCGAGATCGCCACCGGGGACACCAAGGTGGTCGAGGCCGGGCACGGGGACGGCGTCTACCTGAACACCGCGGGCATCGGGATCGTCCCGGCCGGGGTCGACATCCGCCCGCAGCGCGCCCGGCCCGGCGACGTGGTGATCGTCAGCGGGCCGATCGGGCTGCACGGCGTGGCGATCATGAGCGTCCGGGAGGGACTGGAGTTCGGCGTCGACGTGCGCAGCGACAGCGCGGCGCTCGGCGGCCTGGTCGAGGCCATGCTCGCGGCCACCGCCGACCTGCACGTGCTGCGCGACCCCACCCGGGGCGGCCTGGCGGCGGCGCTCAACGAGATCGCGACCGCAGCCGGGGTGGGCGTCGTGCTCAGCGAGGCCGCCGTCCCCGTCCCGGAGCCGGTGGCCAACGCCTGCGCGGTGCTGGGCCTGGACCCGATGTACATCGCCAACGAGGGCCGGCTCGTCGCCTTCGTCCCGCGCGGCACGGCGGACGCCGTGCTCGCCGCCATGCGCGCCCACCCGCTCGGCGCGGAGGCGGCGGTGATCGGCGAGTGCGTGGACGAGCACCCGGGGATGGTCGTGGCCCGCACGGGCTTCGGTGGCACCCGGGTGGTCGACCTGCCGATGGGCGAGCAGCTGCCGCGGATCTGCTGACGGCGCGCGCTGCCGCCGCCCCGGGAGACGCCTCCCGGGGCGGCG
The DNA here is from genome assembly GCF_042677365.1 of Kitasatospora sp. NPDC127116. Taxonomy (NCBI): domain Bacteria; kingdom Bacillati; phylum Actinomycetota; class Actinomycetes; order Kitasatosporales; family Streptomycetaceae; genus Kitasatospora; species Kitasatospora sp. NPDC127116. The sequence continues at coordinate 31,884 of NZ_JBHXTL010000074.1, read as the reverse complement.
GTCCGTCGTTCCGCCCCGGCCGGTCAGCCCAGGAAGCGGTGCAGTGAATCCGCCAGGGCCTCGACGAAGCCCTCCCGGACCTCCTCGGCTACCAGGTCGAGGGACAGGTACGGGTTGAGGTCCTCCAGCTCGACCAGGAGCAGGCTCCCGTCCGGCGCGCGGCAGGCGTCCACCCGCTGGATCCCGTGGGCGAGCGTGTTCCAGTCGACGAAGCTCCGCGCGAACGCGAGGTCGGCCGCGTTCGGCTCGTACGGCTCCAGCACCCAGCGCCGGGCCGGATCCGGCGCGTGGAGGGCGTACTGGAAGGCGTCGTCCACGAAGTAGAACGAGACCTCGTAGCGGAAGTCGATCCGCGGCTGGACCAGCACCTCGCCCCACGCGTCGAGCCCGTCCAGCTCCTCGCGGGTGAGGAAGCGCAGGCCTATGCTGTCCGCGCCCTCCCTGGGCTTGACCGCGTAGCGGTCGGCGGCGGGCAGCCGGTCGAGGTCCTGCGGCCGGTCGACGGTGGGGATGACGGGGCGGCCCGCCTCGGTCAGGTCCAGCAGGTACCCCTTCCCGGCCATGTCGCCCCGCCCGGTCAGCGGGTTGTAGACCCGCACGCCGTCGGCCAGGGCCCGGTCGCGGAAGCGGGCGTACTCCTCCCGGTAGTGCAGCACCGGACCGCTGTTGCGCACCACGACCGCGTCGAAGCGCCCCATCAGGGCCCGGGCGTCCAGCGGGTGGCACAGGGCCAGGTCGAACCACTCCCGCAGCCGGGAGGTGAGGAAGACGTCCTCGTCGCCGTACCGCCGCCCGCGGGCCGGGTAGGCCAGGTCGGTCACGTACAGCAGGCTGGGCCGGTCGGGCACGGGTGCTCCCTCGGTCGGTGGTGGGGGAGTGAATCTACCGGGCCCGCCCCGGCTCGGCCCCGCGCGTCCATCAGGGCCGTCGCACAGCCGCCCGGCCCACCCCACCCACCGTCCGGACGGCGGCAGGCGCGAGGGAACTCAGGAGGTGGTCTCGGCGGTGCAGGTGCCGAGCTGGTCGCCGGGCTGGATGGTGCCGTCGCCGAACGTCTGGTTCATGACCGTGGCGAACTCGGGCAGGACGCTCATCCGGATGTCGGAGAGCGCGAGGTCGACCCGGGGCGGAACCACGGACTGCACGTCGGGGCTGATCTGGGGCCGGGTGGGGATGTTGTACACGGGGATGCGGGCGCCCGCCGGGTCACTGCTGGTCCGCACGACGAACGTGCTGGCGCCGGAGAGGCTGCCTTCGAGGTTGGAGACCCGCACGTAGTGGCCGGCGGCGTCGGTGAGGGCGATGGTGCCGGCGAGGCCCACGGCGAGGGCGGCGATCGCTTTCGGGGACATGCGTGAAGACTCCTGGTGTTCCGGGTGCTTCCCCCGGGCTCCCAGCCTTCCGGGCCCGGTGGTGCCCGGCAATCCCCGCTGAGCCGAGTAGGGTCATCACCCACGGTCACGGGATCCACCCGGGCATATGGTCGGTAAAGCGTCACGGCGGCAACCACTTGGCTGGAAAAGCCGGAATCACACCCCCGCGGGCGGTTTGGACCGGGAGTCGGAGACACGTCGGTCGCATCGGTCGACAACCCTCAACAGAGCTGTTACACCAGGTGAGTTCAGCGCCTCGGGAGTGCTGCTCGTGTCGAACACTCCTTCCTGCGCGAGGGCAGAGAGGCAGCCATGACCCTTCGTCGTCCGGAAGTTGGAGAATGCGCTCAGTGAATTCACCGGAGAACGCCGCTGCCGGTCCTGGAGCGGGTCGCAGCGAGTCAGTCGCCAGTGCGGTCCAGGGCTCGGTCGAAGCCGTCGACGAAACGCCGGCCGGGGATGAACTCCCCCTGTGGGGACCGGAGTTGCCCCTGACACGGACGGAGGGCCGGCAGGCCGCGGAAGGCGCCGACCTGCCGGACCTCAGAGCGCAGCTGTACGAGGTGGCGGAGGCCTGGAAGGAGGCCGTGCCCGAGGGGCGGAGTACCGCCGGGGATCTGCGAGCGGTTCTTGAGGCCGATGTGGAGGCGCTCCAGGTCCACTGGCAGCACGTCGCCGCGCTCCCCGACGCATCGGAAGCGCCGGCCGCCGACGGGACGGGGCACGTGGGTACGAGGAGCGGAGCGATGGCGGTGAACGCCGCACTCCGCGCCGTCGACCGGCACGCCCTCGCCCTTCGCGCCGTCCCCGAGTGGCAGCAGCTTCGCACCGTTCGTGACGCCGTCTCCCGGGTCTGGGACACGCTCGCCGAGCGGGCCGGCGAGTCCGCGGGCCGTCTCCTCGGCGACCGGCGCGTCGCGGAGTTCCTTCGCAACATGTCGGTCCGCGCGTGCGAGACGATCGCCCGGCTCTCCCGGCTGGCGGCCGACCGCCTCCGTCCCGACCGGGCCGCGCTGCCGAGTGCGGAGGCCCTCCTCGCGCTCGGCAACGCGGCGAGTGCCTACGGCAGGTCCGTACGGCGGCCGGGCGACCCGTCCACGGGAGAGGCGCTGCTCGTCCTCGGCGGTGGACCCCGTCCGGGGGAGCCCTGGGCCTGACGCGCGGGCGGGCGGGTGGTGGCGGTACGGGCTGCCGGGCCGATCCGCCCGTCGCGGCGGCCCGCCCCCCGCCCCCGCCTGGCGTCCGGCCGCCCGGCCGTCCTCACCGCAGCACGGATTCCAGGAAGTCGCTGCCGAGCCGGGCCACGACCGAGATGTCGAGCTGGTGGAGGACGTAGCGGCCCCGGCGCCGGGTGATGACCAGCCCGGCCTTCTTCAGCACGGTGAGATGGCGGGAGACCTCCGGGGCGGTGATGCCGTAGGCGTCGGCCAGCTCGCTGGTCGAGTACGCGCCGCGCGCGAGGTTGCGGCACAGGCTCATCCGCAGGGGGTGGGTCAGCGCGTCCAGGCGCAGCTTGACCGTCTCCACCGGCTCGGCGCCGCCGACCTCGTGGGCGGCCGCCGGGTACTGGATCACGGGCTGCCAGCCCGGCCCGTACAGGGTGAAGAGGTGCGGCCAGCCGAAGACGGTCGGTATCAGGGTGAGGGAGGCGCCGCGGGCCTCGGTGCGGCCGTGGACGAGCTTGTCGACGACGATGCGGCTGCCGTGCTCGTCCTCCTCCAGGCTCAACGCCGGTGACGCGGCCGTGAGCGCCTCCGCCAGGCCCTTGCGGCGCAGCAGCTCGGTCTTGTGCTGGGCGTCGGCGGCGAGCTGGACGCGGACCCGGCGCCAGGTGTCGGCGAAGAACGCCTGGTCGCAGTCCTCCAGGAGGCGCCGGATCCACGCGCGCGTGGCGGTGGGTTCGGCGAGCATCCGCTCGACGAAGGCCGCCTGGCGCGGGCCGCGCGCCGCCGCCAGGTCGAGCGCGCGGCGCCGCGACCACGCGTCGACCAGGGGTGACGGCAGGCCCTTGGGGTAGTGGCTGATGCTGCACGAGATCTCCAGCGCCGCGCCGACGAACTTCTCGTCCTCCATGCGGTCGAGGTCGTCCAGTTCCTCGGTGAGGGTCTCCCGGGGCCGGGCCGGCATCAGGAAGTCGGAGCGCGTCGACCGCCACATGAAGTCGGCTTCGAGCAGCCGGTCGGCCAGTTCCGGCTTGAGCGCGGCGGCGGTCGTCGTCGTCCACGCGTGCAGCCGGGAGTGGTGAGCGGGCTCGGCCAGCGCGTGCAGCGCGTTGCTCAGTTCGGCCAGGGGCGAGGGGCAGAAGGTGATCCGCTCGTGCGGCAGTCCGGTGATGTCAATGGTCACGCTCACCCCTCCATGGTGCCTGGCCGCCTCGGCGCCGGGTCGGGCGGGGGGAGCCGGGCCGTCATTTGACGGGGGCCGTCAATCGACGGGACTTGTGGGGCCGCCGGGGTGCACGGTGGGCGCATGAACGCACTGCAGCAGCACCTCTTCGACAGCTACCGGGCCGCCCAGCACGCCGAGCCGGCCCCGCCGGCCCCCGGTGCCCACGATGTCGCGGTGCTCCGTGCGGTCCGTGATCACCGCCGCTTCGAGGCCGTCCTCGCCGGCCGCCCGACCACCGGCCGCCTCCGCCTGGCCCTCCGCGCGGCCCTCCTCCGCCGCCGGCGGCGGGCCGGGGTGTGCCGGCCGTAGGGGTGGTCCTGCCGGGGCGGCGCCCCGGGAACGCGAGAGGACCCGGGAGCGTAGCCAGCTCCCGGGCCCCTGTTTGCCGCCCAATTGCGCACACCGGCACGTTTAAGGGTCGCGGATCAGGTTGAAATCGACGCGTTCTACCTTTGAACTACCGTGCCACGGAGCGGCACAGACAGGACTTGAACCTGCATTCGTCGATATTCGTCCGCACCCGGTCGATCCGGTGTTCGGCGGCGAATGCTGAGACTGGAGCGAGAGTCTGAGATTCAAGGGGTCTGCCTCTGCCTGCTTGGGCTACCCCGGCCGGTGGTGCCGGGGGGAGGACTCGAACCTCCACTGGGACCTCTGGTCAGCTTCAACGTCAGTGTCAGCTTTTCGCACCGTGCAGCGCACCCGCCCGGTCTCCCGGACAGGGTGTTCGACGCGCTCGGTGCACCCGCCCGGCTCCCCGGGCGGGCGATCATGGGGCTACCGGAAGAGGTAGCCGAAGACGGCGTCGCCGACCCGCTGGTCGGTGACCTCGACCGCGTTGGCCTCCTCACGGGCGAACTTGACTGCCTGCTGGAGCTTCTCCACCCGCTCGGCGAGCTCGTTCACCCGGCGGGCCGGCAGCGCGCCGGAGAACTTGACCGTGGTCCAGTAGCCGACCGCGATGTCCTCGTAGTAGACCTCGACCTGGGCCGGGTGCTTCTCGGTGGCCTCGGCCTTGACGTGGTTGCGCGGCACCTTCTTGGTCCGGATGGTGCGCACCGGCTCGGTCTTCCAGGCGTCGGTGGACGGGTCGAGGTTCCAGGACTCGGAGGCGTCCAGCACCGGGAGCTTCTTCACGAAGGTGAACAGGTCGGTGAGCTGCTTCTCCAGGAAGAGCAGGTACGGCACCGGCACCCGGGCGAGGAGCACCTGGCCGTCGACCACCACGTCGGCGCTGGCACCGATGTTGGCCCAGTCCTTGGTGGCCGTCACGTCGAAGAGCCGGGTGAGGGTCTGTGCGGTGGTCCGCAGGATGTCCTCGGCCTTCAGCTGCACACGGGTCGACTCCGGCGGCAGCTGCTCGCCCTCCTCGTCCTTGGGCTGGTAGGTGCGGGAGATCCCGGCCAGCAGCGCGGGCTTCTGCAGGTCCTGGTGGGCCTGCGTCAGCTCCTGGAAGGACTTGGACTTGACGCCCTTTTCAACGGCGATGATCTGGTTCAGCTTTGCCACGTCCGGGACGCTACCAGTCCCAAAGTGGTCGGCGACACTCAATTATTGACCGAGTAGTGGTTCTGTCCTGTGCGCTCCGCTCCGGCTCCACGGCGTGCTGGTCCGATCGGATGGTGTCCTCCACCGCCCGGCCCCGTACGGGTGGCGGGGGACCGGGGCGGCGGCGGTCGGCGGGTTAGGTTCGGACGCGTGACCGGCAATGACGTGGTTCTGGCGCTGGTGGTGGTCACCGCGCTCGGTTTCGACTTCACCAACGGGTTTCACGACACCGGCAACGCCATGGCGACTTCGATCGTCACCGGCGCCCTCCCGCCGCGTGTCGCGGTCGGCGTCTCGGCGGTGCTGAACCTGGTGGGCGCCTTCCTGTCGACCGCGGTCGCCGCGACGATCGCCAGCGGTCTGGTGCAGAGCCAGGACGTGACGCTGACCGTGGTCATGGCGGGCCTGACGGGCAGCATCCTGTGGAACCTGACGACCTGGTACGTCGGGATCCCGTCGAGTTCCTCGCACGCGCTGATCGGCGGCGTGGTCGGGGCGACCATGGCGGCGGCCGGGGCCTCCGCCGTCAAGTGGCAGGGCCTGGTCGCCAAGGTGATCGTGCCGGCCGCCCTGTCGCCGTTCATCGCGGGCTCGGTCGCCGCACTCGGCACCTACCTCGTCTACCGCGTCACCCGCGACGTCTCCGAGGGCCCGCGCACGCGGGGCTTCCGGAGCGGTCAGGTCGGGTCGGCCTGCATGGTCTCGCTCGCCCACGGCACCAACGACGCCCAGAAGACCATGGGCGTCATCACGCTGGCCCTGATCGCCAGCGGCACCCTGAGCGCCGGGGCGAAGGCGCCGGACTGGGTGATCGCCTCCTGCGCCACGGCCATCGCGCTGGGCACCTACATCGGCGGCTGGCGGGTCATCAGGGCGCTGGGCAAGGGGCTGGTGGAGATCGAACCGCCGCAGGGGATGGCCAGTGAGTCGGCCTCGGCCGCGGTCATCCTCTCCTCCACGGACTTCGGCTACTCGCTCTCCACCACCCACGTCGCCACCGGGTCGATCCTCGGATCGGGAGTCGGCAAGAAGGGCGCGGTCGTACGGTGGAACATCGCCCGCCGCATGGTGGTGGCCTGGGTGCTCACCCTCCCGGCGGCGGCACTGGTCGGGGCGCTCGCCTACTGGGTCGCCGACGGGATCGGCGGCACCGGGGGCGTCGTGACCATCTTCGCCGTTCTGGTGCTGGCCTCGATCGCCTTCTTCGTCGCGTCCCGCCACCCGGCGGTCACCCCGGCGAACGTCAACGCCGCGTGGACCGGGTCGGTCATCCCGGACCCGGAGCCCGTTCCCGCCACCGACGAGGTGGCCCCGTGAACTCCTGGATCGATCTGGACGCGCTCTGGAAGATCGTCGTGGTCGGATTCCTCGCCGGCGCCGGTCTGCCCGCACTGTTCGCCATCGGCGTGCGCGCCCTCTACCCACCGGTCGGGATCGACGGGGCCGGGGTCTCCCGCCGCGCCGCCGGGGCGCTCGGCTGGACCGTTGCCGTGGTGTGCTTCGCGGTGGTCCTCGCCGCGATCGGCTGGGGCATCTTCATCATCGTCAACCACAGCTGAGTGCGGAGGCGGTGGTAGCCGCGGTGGCGCGCCGGCGGGGCGCGGGCGGCGACTGCGAGGTCGAGGGGCCGTCACGCCGGTCCCTCGACCATGGCGATCACCCGGGCGATGTAGTCCCGCCACCGGTGTCCGGTGAGTTCGGGGACGCTGCGCACGAGGAGGTGGGCGGCCAGGTAGCGCTCCACCGGCCGGACGTCGCAGATCGCGAAGAGCCGGTACAGGGCGTTGGTGCCGGTCCGGTAGATCAGGTAGTGGGTGCGGTCGAACAGCGTGCCGTCGGGGTCGCTGCGGGTCAGCATCCGGTGGAACTCGCTGTAGCGGGTGCGCAGTTCGAAGTCCCAGCGTTCGGCGGTGGCCGGGTCGCCGAGGGCGGTCGCGCGGGCCCGGTACTCCTCGCCGCGGCCGGAGAGGTCGGCCCCGGCCGCCAGCAGCCGCTCGGCCCGGTCCCAGGCCGTGGCCGACCAGCGCGCCCAGTCCTGCTCCCAGCCCCGGGTGTCCCCGGCCGCCACCCGGCGGACCAGCTCCGTGGCGGCGGGGCCGCTGCGCTCCCAGCGCTGATCGAAGGCCGCTCGGACCCGGCCGTCCGGGTCCTCGTGGACGAGGAAGTCCTCCAGATGGGAGAGGAAGGAGTAGTGCCCGCCGATCAGTCCGTCCGGATGGGTGCTCGCGTGCGCCGCCAGTGCCGTCAGCACCAGGCGCACCCGGGCCTGCGCGGTGTCGCCGTGCTCCCCGAGGAACGCGCAGGCCGAGGTGATCGCGGGCAGCCCGGCGCGCATCAACTCGTCGCGCAGCGCGGCGGGTTCGGCCCCGAGAAGCGCGTGCAGATCGGCCGTCGCGGCCGGGTCGACGGGCGCCACCCGGACGGTGTTGTCCGGCACCAGGGGGCCGTACGGCGGGGCGATCAGCTCGGCCCGCCCGGCGACGGCGGCCTCGGCGAGCAGCTGTTCCCACGTGCGGTCGGCGACGGACGGGTGCGCGGCCGCCCACGTCCGCAGCGCCCGGGCGGACTCCTCCGCCACGGCGGCCACCCGATCGGCCGGCCCCTCCAGTCGCAGCCGCAGGTGCGGCCCGAACCGCCAGTGCCGTTCGACGTGGGCGCGCAGCCCCTGCTCCGTCGCCCGGCGCGCGAGCGGCAGGACGGCCTCGCGCAGGGCGCGCGCCTTGACGGGCTGGTAGTGGTAGAGGATCACGTCGAGGGCGGTCCCGGGCGCGGGGCGGCCGGCCGGACCGCTCATCGGCTCACCCGTCGGCTCGGTCGTCGGCTCGCTCATCGGGCGACTCCTCGGTGCGGCACCGGTACCGGCGGTGCGGGCAGGGGGCGGGCAGCTGGCCGCGCCGGGCGGTAGGTCTCCAGGACGAGTTCGACCGTCCGCGCCGGTTCCGACTGCCCGCCGACGAGGGGCAGGGCCTCCTCCAGCAGGGCGCCGTGCGGGTGGCGGGCGAGCCACCGGCCCAGGTGCCGGAGGTGGAGCGGGTTGCCGAGGTCGACGGGCTGGGGCTTGGGTGCTCGGAGCCGGTCGAGGAAGCTGTCGACGGCCGGAGCGTCCTCGGCGGGCCCGGTCACGGGGTGGAGGAAGAGCTGCTCGGGCAGGCCGAGGCGGGCACGCCATCGGGCGACGGCGGCGGCGGGGACGCCGTCCGGGCCGGGATCGGCGGCGAGGTCGGCGCGCAGGGCGTCGAGGACCCCGGCCGGGAGGTGCCAGCGGCGGCGGGCGAGGACGACATGCCGGTGGCGCAGCCGCGGTGTGCGGGTGACCGTGCCGCCTGGGGCGGGCAGCGTCGTGCGGGGCAGCAGTGACGGGAAGGCGACGATGCCGGTCGGGTGGTCGGCGAGGAGGGGCGCCAGCCGCTGCGGCAGCATGATCGGGGAGAGGAAGCCCAGGTAGAGGACGTCGAGGTGCTCGCCGGTGGAGCGCAGCCGGAACCGGAGCTGGTCGCCGGCGACGTCGTGCACGAGGTCGAGGTCGGCCTCGGCGAGGGCGGTCCACCGGCGGTCGGGCCCGATGTCCTCGGCGAGCAGGAGCGGGTGCAGGTTGGCGTTGAAGCCGCCCACCGGGCGGATCTGGGCGGCGCGCGCGTCCTCGCCGAGCCCGGCGCGGATCTGCCGGGCGACCTCGGCGGCGGCCTGCGGCGCGGTGGCGTCGAGGAACCGGCTGGTGAAGCGACCCCAGCCGCAGTAGACGTGGTTGACGCACAACAGGCCCTCGGACGGCTCGCGTTGGACGAACCAGGAGTAGCTGAGCGGCCGGCCCGCCGTCCAGGCGGGCAGTCGGGCGGCCAGGGCGCGCAGCCGGTCGGCCGGCAGCACGACCTCCCCGTCCGCCTCGGGCAGGTCGAGGAACTCCCGCCGCAGGGAGGCGATGTCGTCGGGGACCGGGACGTCGGCCCAGGCGTTGTCGATGGCGGCGCCGAACTCCCACGGAGTGGAGCAGACGCCGCCGGCGCCGTAGCGGGCGACGAAGCGGTCCCGGGCGGTCCTGCGGGTTAGATGGCCCTGGTCGAACAGCTCGGCCAGCGCCGTGAGTTCGGCGAGCACGGCCCGCTCGGCGGCGCCCGGTCGGGACTGCGGCGGGGCGGGCGCGTGGACGTCCTCGCTGAGCACGTCGAACGGCGTGGTCCGGTCGGGCAGGGGGCGGCCGGCGTCGGCGAGGACCCGGCGCCAGTCGGCCTTCAGGCCGGCGAGCAGGCCCGGTCGGCGTTCGGCCGGCGCGGACGCGTACCCGGCCGTGTCGTCGGCGAGTCCGCGGATCCTGCGGGCCAGCCCGGCGTCCTCGGGCCAGGCCCGGAGCCAAGCGGCGAGCTGTTCCAGCGGATCGGGGCTCTGCGGGTCGACGGGTTCGGTGGGCACCAGGAGCCCGGCGGCGAGGAGCTGTTCGACGAAGCGCCGTACCGCCGGGTCCTCGCCGGGGCGTCCGAGGGCCTCGGCGAGCCGCGCGGCGAGCCGCTCCGGCGGGTCGGGGGTCGCGGCCAGGGAGGCGAGCAGCGCAAGCTCCGGCCGGGCGCCGACCTCGACCTCCTCCTCGCGCGCGGCGAGGTAGCGCCCCCCGACGAACTCCACCCGGGTGCGCCGGTAGTGGGCCCGTCCGGCGTGGACGCGGGCGGCGCTGGTCATCCGGTGCGGCAGGCTCCGGCCGCGCCGGGGTTCGTCGAGCAGGGCCTGGACCAGCGCCCCGACCAGGGTCCGGTTCGCGCGGACGACCGCGCGCGGGGCCGTCCCCGCATCGGCCGGGCGCGGGCCGTCCGAGGCCCAGCCGACCGCGGTGAACCAGGACAGGGGGCTGGTCTTGCCGGTCGCCCGCAGGGCGTGGCGCAGCACCTTGGCCTCCTCCTTGTGGGCCCGGCCGCCCCGCCCGGCGCTCACGTCCGAGGCGGTGACCACCGCGCGCAGCAGGTCGGCGCTGCCCAGGGCGACGGCGCGCCGGAACGCGGGCTCCCGGCACACCGCGGCGAGTGCGGCCCGTTCCGCCGCGAGCGCCGGCGGTACGGCCCGGGCCAGCTCGGCCAGCAGCCGGGCGTGCCGCTCCCGCAGCTCCAGCCACCGCGCGAGCCGGGGGGAGCCGGGCGGGCAGGTCGCCCAGCCGGGCGAGCTGTGCGGCGCGGGGCGTGCGGCCGTTGTGGAGGTCCCTGCGCAGGGGCAGGACGATCCGCCGGTGGAACTCCTCGTCGTGTCCGGCCCGGCTGGCGTACAGGTCGTCGCCGAGCGCGGGGCGCAGGGCGGCGTCGGCGGCCTCCGTGGCGGTGAGCCGCGCCAGCAGGTCCCGGGCGAGGGCGGAGGGGGAGGACTGCGCGGCCCGGGCGAGCACGGCGGCGCGCACCAGCGCGTAGGCCGCGGTGGACGCCGAAGTGGACGCCACTGTGGACGTGGCGGCGCGGACGGGCGGCGCGGGCGCGGGCGCCGGTGCGGCCGGGGACGGGGCCCGGGACGGGGCAGGGTCGGGCACGGCGGGCGACCTCCGAAGGGCGGGTGGGACGGCGGGGGAACCCGGCGGGTTCGCAGTGGAACGCGCCGGGTTCCGTGGTGCTTCGGCGCCGCTCAGCAGGGCTTGCTACAGCTCAGCAGGGCTCAGCAGGGCTCGGCAGGGCTCGGCGCCGTTCAGGACGCCCGGCAGCGCGGAGCGTCAGAACCACGTCGTCGTGGGGTGCACGATGCTGGAGTTGGAGGAGGAGTTGCAGGAGGTGGAGTTGGTGGACGCGCCGCCCTCCGGCAGCGCGATGCTGTCGCGCAGCGCGGTGACGGTCAGTTCGCCCAGGTCGAGGTCGAGGTCGTCGAGCGCGAGGACGTCCTGCAGGTGGTCGGACATGGAGGTCTCCCGAGGAGTGTCGAAGGGGTCGGCCCGGTGGATCGCCGGACCGGGTCCGTGCCGGAACGTGGGCCGGAAGCCCGACGACGACTCTTGGCAGGAACACGATCCCCGGGAGCCGCCGTCCTCCGGCAGCGCGACGGTGCCGCGCGCAGTGCGACGGTGTCGCGCAGAGGTGCCACATGCGTGCCTGAGCGCACACGCGTGCTCAGGCCCGCTCCGCCGAGAGGGCGCTCCGGTCACATTGGCCGGTAATCCGCTGCGGCCCGCGGCGCCGGCCGCACCCCGCCGGGCCACCGCGGTGCCCGGTTCGCCCCATGCGTACGCCCCCGAAAGCTCGCCGGGTCCGGCCGGCGCGCCGTCCGCGGTGCGGTGCGGCGGGGGAACGGTTCGTCCCCGTTCCCGTGAAGAGGGCAGCTCCACGCCCCCTGCGACTGCCGACGGGTCCTTCACCCGGCCTTCACGCCGCCTGCCCCGCCCACTCCGCCCGTCGTGCCCGCGCCCCGGCGGGGGAGAGACCGGAGCGCGACCATCGGGATCCGGCCAGGGCAGGGCTTCCGGGCGCTCCGTTCGGGTGGTGGGCCGGCCGAGGGCGCCCGCGTCCGGCCCGTCGCGGCGGGCCTCGGCGCCGCGGTGCACGAGGATGGCCGCTCCGAGGAGTGCCGGGGAGCACCGGGAAGTCCCGGAGTGCCCCAGGCCGTGCGGCGAACGAGGTGCCGACCCATGATGACCGACGTTTTCAGCCGGTTCCAGTCGCTCCAGGACCCCGGCCTCAAACTCCTCCGGAGCGACCGCAGCGCCGACACCGATCTGCTGCTCCCGCTGGTGCTGCACCGCGACCGCGGGATCGACGTGCCGGGGCGCCGGGTCCTGGACGCCACCCGACCGGACGGCCTCAACGTCCGGATGCTCCAGTACACGGACGTCGCCGGCGGCCTGGCGGACGAGCACGGGACCGTCCTCGTCGCGGAGCGGGACCAGGCCACGCAGCTGTTCCTGATGTGGGTGTCCAGGACCGCGGCGCTTCACCTGAAGGCCGAGGCCACCCAGAACGTCAACGTCCACTTCCTCTTCCACCCCCCGACCGACCGGGACTGCTACGCCGACACCACCTACTGGACGGGCACCTGCGGCATCGACGGCAAGGACCGCGGCTGCGTCACCGCCGGACTCAAGGGCCAGCAGCCCTACGTCAAACTCGGCGAGCGCTACCTGTGCACGGACTTCCGGGCGGTCGCCCAGCACCTGCTGGCCTCGGACCGGTTCGAGCCGAACGTCCTCTACGTCGTCCCGGTGGCATCCGTCGCAGGAGGCAACTTCGACGACCTGCTGACGGAGCAGGGCCTGACCCGGGCGGTCCAGGAGGTGCTCCTCTTCGCCACCGGGATGATCACGGGCCGCCCCGTCCAGGACGGCTACCCCGAGTTCGGGCAGGTGATGCTCTCCGGCTACAGCCACAGCGGCGACCGCGTCGAGAAGCTGATCAGGACGGTGACGGACACGCCGTTCTTCCGCCGCCACCTGTCCCAGATCAACCTCTTCGACCCGAACCTCGTCGTGGGGGACGCGAAGGCCCGTCTGGAGCGCTTCCAGGCACTGCTGGAGAGGGCGTCGTTCTGGAAAAGCCGGGTCAACCGCGACGCCCGCGTCTTCGTCTACACCTCCTACGACGACCATCAGCGGGCGCTGCTCGGCAGCGGCCTGGGGCTGCAGAGCCCCACCACCGTCAACCTGGACACCGTGGAGTGGGAGGGCGGCCCGTCCGCGAAGGCCGCCCTGCGCAGGACACCGGGCGCGCACCCCAGGGGCACCGGCGTCGAGGCGTACAACCACGACCGCAGTGTGGGGGTGGTCCACCTGCCGCCGTCCTTCTTCCGGCACTGGCTGGAGCCCCCGCTGGACAACCCGGCCGGCTGGGACCAGAGCGCCCGGGACAACGGCCACGGCCACGGCTGGTTCCTGCGCACCCTGCTGTCCCACGCCCTGTCCAACGCCACGCCCGAGTGGTTCGGAGAGCAGCGCCGCTTCAAGGCGGCGGGGCCGGTGGTCCAGCCCAGGCCCACGCGGAACTGAGCCCGCCGGTACGGGCGGGTCCGCCGGTGCGGTGGCGTTCCCCGCGCCGGCGGCAGGCGCCACAGGACGTGCATCGTTCGAACGAACGTGTGCATCCTTCGGGCGGCACGCCCGCGGCCGTGGTGAGCGAGCCGGACCGCGGTGGGACACCAAGGGGACCCTCCCCGCCCTCCAGGAGTCCGCCATGGCATTCGCCGTCACCTTCCTCGGCACGGCCCCCATCCCCACGGCGGGGTCCGGAACCGCCTTCAAGCTCTGGTCGTACCGCGTCGACGGCACGGGCGCCGACATCCCCGCCGGCCTGCGGGTGGCCCTCGCCCTGCCGGACGGCGTCAGTGTGCAAGACCCCAGCGCCTACCCGGACGTCACCGCGCTGGACGGCACGTTCCTGTGGCGCGACCCGGTCACCGGGCTCAACTTCGCCGGGCGCACCGCGACCTCGCCGACCACGGTGACGATCACCTTCGTCGCGCCGGCCCGCACCGCCACCGCGTCGGTGCGCCTGTTCAAGTCCCCGAGCGGCGCGCCGTGGAGCGCGGTCGTGTTCACCGTCGCCGGCAGCGGCGCGGCCGCCGACGGGCAGACCATGGTCCTGCCCGCCCGCGGCGTCCCGACGTTCACCGGGCGCCCGGTCACCGACTTCGAAGGGGCCCTCCCGTACGCCACCGAGGTCTTCGGCGTCTACCAGCCCCTGCTCGGATGGCTCGGCTCGCAGGCCGGCACCGCGGCCGCCGCCGTGCACCCCGGATCCCGGTTCGCGGCGCTCGCCTCCGAAAGCTTCCGCGGCGACAACGCCCGGGTGCTGCGCGACCCGGCCCTGGCCGCGCTGGCCGAGTACTACCGCACCCCGTCCACGCTCGACCCGGCGTCCGCCACCGGCGCGCCGCCCGACTACGTCGCCGGCCTCGCCGCCGCGTCGGCCTCCGGCACGGCCCCGCTCACGCCCGTCGGGCTGGTGAACCTCTTCCGCCAGTACTTCTTCGAGTTCGACACCTTCCTCGGCGCGCCGTCCGGGCACATCTGGGTGAGCCCCGGCGGAACCGTCGAGGTCGTCGAGACCAGCACCCGGCGCACCCTGGTCGAGAAGACGACCACGGTCGCGGAGGAGACCACCCGCAAGACCGAGGAGAGTCAGACCGACCAGGACGACGTGGCCGACGCCGTCAAGGAGGACAACTCCACCGACACCAAGCTCGGCGTGAGCGCCACCGGCGGAGTGAACGCCACGATCTACCACGCCGACGTCAGCGCCAGCTTCGCCACCCAGAACACCGTCAAGCGGGGGGCGGAGGAGACCCACAAGCACACCCGTACGCAGACCTCCAAGGTCAACACGGAGATCAGGCGCAACTTCAAGACGACCTTCAAGACGGTGACCGAGACCACCGACACCTCCAGCCGCCGCTACGTGCTGCAGAACGCCAGCACCACCGACCTGGTCAACTACGAGTTCCGGCGCAAGATGCGCAAGGTCGGCGTGCAACTGCAGCACATCGGCACCCGACTGTGCTGGCAGGTCTACCTCCCCGACCCGGGCCGGGACCTGGGGCTCGGCGACATGGTCCACGTCGTCGACGCGCCCGACCTCACGGCGATCCCCAAGCCCGCGGACATTCCCGACCTCGACGACAAACAGGTGCCCTTCCACTTCGAGGTGCCGTTCCTGCACGACCAGGGCCCGGACGACGACGCCAAGCTGACCTACCTGCCGGAGAGCGGCAACGCCTGCCGCGGCATCAACAGCAGCACCACCGGACACGACGACATCGTCCAGTTCTGCTTCGACTTCCCGCTCCCGCCCGCCCCACCGGGCTACCGCCTGACCGGGGTCGCCTCGATCGACCGCCACGGCGCCCAGGCCGACTTCGCCCCGCTCGACTCGACCGACCTGGTACCCGACCCCGATCCGGTCAAGAACACGCTCAAGATCCGCCTCGTCTACGCCAACTGGCAGGGCCGCAAGTCCATGCCGTTCGACGCCGTACTGACCTACACGCCCACCGACGCCGCCAAGGCCGACCTCCAGAAGCGGCGGGACGCCGCGCAGGCCGAGTACCAGGCGGCGGTCGACCGGCTGGAGCACGAGGCCTACGGCAAGGCGGTGCGCGAACGGCTGCGCCTGGTCAGCGCGTTGACCCCACGCCGGCCGGAGGTGCTGCGCAGCGAGGAACGGCGCGTGGTGTTCCGCGACATCCTGCGGCGCCTGGAGAACAACGGTCACTACCCCCAGGACCCGGACCACCCCCCGTTCGCGGAGTCGGAGCAGATCAACCAGCTCTTCGACGTCGAGGAGATGCTCTACTTCGTCGCCCCGGACTTCTGGCGGCCCGGCCCGGTGGCCCCGCCCGCCCCCGACCGGAACAGCGCCGGCCGCTACCCGCTGCCGCCCGAGAAGCAGCCGCCCCTCCCCGCCGGCACCGTCGAACTGCCGCTCGCCGGGCAGACGGTGGCCGGCTGGTACTCCCGCGCGGACGAGTACCGCACCTCGGGCGCGGCGGGCGCGCCCGCCCCCGAATGGCGGGTCGACTACCTCATCACCGAGGAGACCCAGCCGGCGCCGCTCGGCAGCTCGCTGGGCTGGCTGATCCAGATCGACGGCGACGAGCGCCGCAACGAGTTCCTCAACGCCGCCTGGGCCAAGGCCGTCATGCCCGTCAGGTCCGGACAGGAGGTCGCCGCGCTCGCCTGGCTCCTGGGCGTCGAAGGCGTGGCGGGGCTCGGCCTGCCCTACCCCGTCCAGGCCGGCGACCCGCCGGAGTACCAGAACAAGACGTACGGCGACGTCCTGCAGCTCCTCGCGGCCAAGCTCCAGGCCGCCAACACAGCGGTGGACAACACGCTGGCCTCGGAGAAGGTCTTCGAGACGGGGTTCGACCCGCTGGAGGGCGGGTTCCGCCGGCCGGACGACCCGTACCAGATCTTCGACCAGTGGATCGAGGTCATGCCCACCGACCAGGTGGCGGCCGCCGCGGTCCGCTACGACCCCCGCACCGGGCAGCAGTTGTGAGCGCGACGCGCGGCGGCTGACGGGACGGCCGGCCCCCGGCGCCGGCACCCGCAGCTCGATCCGGACGCCCCAGCGGCGGGCGACCCGGGGCGGGCGGCGGAGAAGCGCCGCGCCCGGGGTCCGCGTCGCCGCGCCCGTTCACCGGGTTGCCGCTTCGCGTCGCTCCAGCCAGTCGAGGTACCAGGTGGCGAAGGTGTGGCGGTTCCCCCGCGCGTCGACGCACGGATCGAAGGGCGGGTCGACCGCACCGTCCCGGTCGCGGAGCTCCCCGCGGCGAGGGCCGACGACGACGAGCCAGCCGGTCATCCCGCACCCGTTGTCGCTGATGTGGATCGCGCCCCGGCCGCGTTCCACGTGCCAGATCTCGTCGCCGGCGTCGCCGAATACCTCGCGGTAGTCGTCCAAGCGGTTGGTGTCCCCGTCCCGGGCGGCGGGTTCGTACCCGGCGGCGCGAAGCGTCGCGGTCTGCCGGTCGGCCCAGCCCTCCGTCTCGAAGCTGGATCCCACGGGGGTGCTCGTTCCTCTCGGTGGTGCGGGCTTCGGGTCCCCGGTCGGCGGGCGCGGGAGGTCCCGGTTCACGCGGTCGTTCCGGTGCCGGCGGCGGTGCGCCGAGACGAGCACTCTCCGGAGCTCACAGTACCGGCGTGCGCCGGGCCGGTACGGCGGCTGCGCCCCGGCCTCCGGGGGGTGAAGGACGCCATCGCCGACTCCGTCGCCGAGCACGCCGCCTGAGGACCGGCGCGGCGGTGGCCGGGGAAGAGGTCATTCCCCGGCCACCGCCCTTTCGGTCCGTCAGGGCCGTTTCGGGGTCACCCCATCGCCCCGCCCGCCTCGACCAGGATGGGCAGCAGCCAGTCGAGGTCGGTCATCGACGGATCGGTGGTGAGGTAGGGGAGGGCGGACGGCCAGGTCCCGATGTCGGGCTGGAGGTACGGGTTGCCGGTCCCGGGCTTGCCGCCGTGCGACCCGTGGCCGTGGCCGGGCTTGGGGTGGTGGCACTTGTCCGTCTCGCACGGCGGTTCGCAGCGGGCGAGGGCGGAGGACGGAGGAGTGGTCACCGGTGCGGTCCCCGGCGGGGAGCCCGGCGGCACGTAGGAGGCGGTGACCGTGTTGACGGTGTCCTCGCTGATCAGGCTGAAGCAGTAGAATGTCCTGGTCTGCCCCGCCGCCAGGTCGAACGTGCCGGCCGCCACCACGCAGGCCGGCTCCTGGGAGTCGTTCAGGGTGATGCCGGTCAGGTCCACGGTGCCGGTGTTGGTGACCGTGATCTGCCAGAAGGCCTGGCACTTGTCCGGAGCGCAGATTTCCTCGGGTGCGTTCCCCTTGTGCAGGGTCGCCTCCTTGCCCCACGGCCCGGCGCCGCCCGCGCCGCAGTCGGCGGCGTTGTCGGACTGGCAGACCTCCTTGTCCACGCTCAGCGACGGGACACCGGTGCCGCTGACGTTCACCGTGGCTTCGGAGGGGGGTGTGGTGACGGGGGTGCCGCCGGGGCCGGGGAAGGTGGCGGTGACGACGTTGGTGGTGGTTCGGGTGATGCCGGGGAGGTTGCAGGAGAAGTGCTGGGTGGCGCCGGCCGCGAGGTCGAAGGTGCCGGCGGTGGTGGCGCAGGAGGGTGTGACGGGGTCGGTGAGGGTGATTCCGGTGATGCCGACGGTGCCGGTGTTGGTGACGGTGATGCGCCAGTAGGCGGTGGCACCCTGGGCGACGGTGGCGGTTTTGGCCCACGGGCCGGGGCCGTTCTGGCCGCAGTCGGCCGGGTTGGTCGAGGTGCAGACCTCCTTGTTGATGCTGAGTGACGGGACACCGGTGCCGCTGACGTTCACCGTGGCTTCGGAGGGGGGTGTGGTGATCGGAGTGCCGCCTGGGCCGGGGAAGGTGGCGGTCACGGAGTTCACGGTGTGCTGGGTGACGTCGGTCAGGTCGCAGAAGACCTGATGGGATGCGCCGGCTGCCAGGTCGAACGTCCCTGCTGCGGTGACGCAGGACGGGGACACGCTGTCGGTCAGGGTGATCCCGGTGACCGGGACCGTGCCGGTGTTGGTCACGGTGATCCGCCAGTAGGCCGTGCTTCCGGACGGAATCGTCGCGTTCTTCGCCCACGGCCCGCTACCGCCGTCCACGCAGTCGGCAGCGCTCGTGGAGGTGCAGACCTCCTTGTTGATCGTCAGCATCGGTGTGCACTGGGCGCCGGGGGTCACCTGGAGGGTGACGGTGTTGGAGGTGACGGGCGGCTGGCCGTTGGTGACGGCGGACGCCTGGTTGGAGACGGCGGTGACGGAGCAGTCGGTGGCCACCGTGGTCTCGAAGCAGATCTGCGGTGCGTCGCCGACGAAGGTCACCTGCATCCGCGGGTGGTTGTCGGGGGTGAAGGACGATCCGTTGATCAGGGTGAGGTTGGCGATCACCTGGATCGGCGAGTCGCCGGTCGGGACGGACGAGATGTCCGCTGTTCCGGTGGCGGGGTTGAACGGGAAGGTGCCGATGGTGGTTCCGTCGGCCGCGAGCACGGTCACCGAGGAGTGGGCGAAGTCGACGGTCGTGGGATCGATGCCGAGGAGGCTGACCGTTCCGTAGGACCTGATGTGCCCGGTGGCTCCGTCGCAGTAGTACGCGGAGGGGTTGATGGTGCCCTGGGCCTTGGTCTTCAGGCAGGGCGAGGCTCCGGTGACCGGGTCGATCGAGAACAGGTAGCCGGTGTCGCCGAGGCTGTACTTGCACTGGCCGTCGTAGGCGAAGCCGTACGGGCTGGTGTTGCCGCCGTTGACGTCGGGCGGGCCGTTGACGATGCCGTTGGTGCCGTACTGGGTGCAGGGGCCCTGGACGGTCCAGTCGTAGCAGTACTCGGTGCTGTTGAGGGTCGGCGTGGTGCCCTGGTAGATCCAGAGCGGGAACTCGGTCTCCAGGTGCCCGTTGGGGGCGGTGATGGTCAGCGGCACCTGGAAGTTGGCCTCGCCGGGGGCGACGTTGGTGCTGACCAGGGCCTGGAGGCCGGGGGGCGCGGCGACGGGGTTGCCCGTCAGGTCGAAGCAGACGACGGTGCCGACCGGCGGGGTGACCTCCTGGTAGACGCCGCCGACCACCGTGCAGACGCCGGTGACGGTGCCCGCCGGGTCGTACATCTCGAAGACGTT
The DNA here is from genome assembly GCF_042677365.1 of Kitasatospora sp. NPDC127116. Lineage (NCBI taxonomy): Bacteria > Bacillati > Actinomycetota > Actinomycetes > Kitasatosporales > Streptomycetaceae > Kitasatospora > Kitasatospora sp. NPDC127116. Next base: position 12,504 of record NZ_JBHXTL010000074.1, on the reverse strand, counting down.
GTCGGCCCGGGCGGGGGCGCCGCCGACCGGAGTGACCACGGTCCTGGGGGTGGCCCAACCGGTGCAGGCGGCGTTCGTCGACGGGTCGAAGCAGGACATCACCGTCGGCTGCGGGGCCGGGGTGTTGTCGGTGACGTAGATCTTGCCGTTGACGACCCGCATGATGCCGGCGTAGTCGCCGCTGAAGGCGACCTGTCCCTCGTTGGGCGGCAGGCCGATGCCGAACGTCCCGCAGGAGGCGTTGGCGACGGGGTCGTAGCAGAGGATCTCGCCGGTGCCGGAGACGGCGTGGATCAGCTGGTTCGGTGCCTGGACGACACCGCCCACGACCAGCCCGCTGCCGGTCTGGAGGGCGGTGAAGCCGCAGCTGGACTGGGCCTGGAGGTCGATGCAGCCGACGCCGATCAGCCCGAGGGTGGTCCGGCTGATCGCGGCGTAGTACAGCTTGGAGCCGAGCAGGACGTAGGTCGGGGTGCGGGTGCTGCCGAGGTCGCCGGTGGTCGCTCCGGCCACCGAGGAGTTCAGCGGCTGGGGCCAGGTGGCGGGGGCCCCGCTCGGCGTCGGACACGGCCCGTTGGTGAGCTGGTCGGTGCAGACCACGCTGGCCGTGTTGGAGAACCCGTGGTGGTAGATGTTCCAGATCTCGGGCGTGGGGACGCCGTTGATCGTGGCGGTGTAGAGGATGGGGGTGAAGCCGTCGCCGCCGGTGGCGGTGTTGATCGGGGTGAACGGCGGCGGGATCTGGACCACCTGACCGGTCGCCGGCGAGGCGAGCATCGGGTTGGTCGCCTGGACGGCGTTGGTGGCCGCGCCCGCGTCGGTGCCCGAGAAGGTCGTCCCGCCGTCGGTGGACCACTGCCTGTTGAAGCCGGGGGGCACCTGGAGGGACCCGGGCACGTAGGACTGGGTCTGCGGCGTGCTGCCCGGGCCGCCCTGGATCTTGTCGGTGACGGTGGTGCTGACCGGTGTGCCGTCCGGGTTGGTGGCGGAGACCACCCAGCGGACGGTGTCGCCGTGGGCGGTCCGGGTGGTGCTGCCGGTGGCGAGGTCGGTGCCGGTCTTCGCGAGGGTGACGGGCTGCTGACGGCCGCCTTGCCGGCTCTGGCCGCCGCCGACCGGGCCGCCGCCGACCGGGGCGCCGCCGGCCGGGCCGTCGGCGGTCGTGGCGTGCGCGGTGCGGTGGGTGGCGTGTGCCACTGCGGGCGCGGCGAAGGAGGCGGACGCCGTCGCGGCCGCGAGGAGGAGGGGCAGCGCGGCCCGGGTGAGGCGGCCGCGGAGCCCGACCGGTCCATGGCGTCTTCGCTCGCGTCCGTTGGTGGGTGGACAGCGCCTCATGACGATTCCCTTCGATCGGACGGTCCGGTGTCTGACGGTGCGCCGGACGGTGGTGGTGACGGGGCGGAGCCCGTGAATGCGGTAATGGGGTCGCTACCTTTGGTGACCGTACGAATGCAGTATCGCGTCTGAAAATCGGATAAATAGCGTCAATGCCGCCGAACGGGGACGCATTCACCCAGGCGTGCGCGGCGGAAACCGGCCTGACGGGTGTTCATCGCTCGGCCCGGCCCCGTGCGGAGACTCCCTGCATCCGGGAGGGATGTCGGAACCCTCTGGCATCCTTCGCCCCATGCCGTACGACGCCGCCCTCCACCTCGTCCAGACGACCGACCCGCAGGACGTCACCGCCGAACTCCGGCAGCAGCTGATCGACTGCTGGATCGCGGTCACCAACACCGGCGGCGCCGCGGGATTCCCGTTCCCTCCGGTGGGGCACGACGACGTCGCGCCCGCCGCGGACGGGCTCCTCGCCCGTCTCGATCCGCGGCGGAGTCGACTCCTCACCGCCCGGGTCGACGGCATCCTGGTCGGATGGGTCGTCCTCGACCGCGACCCCTACCGGCTCGTCGGGCACTGGGGCACCGTCCACCACCTCCAGACCCACCCGGCCGTCCGCGGCCGCGGAGTCGGATCCGCCCTCGTCCGCGAGCTCCGGAGGATCGCCCGCGACGAGCTCGGCCTGGAACAGCTGCGCCTGGCGGCGCGCGGCGGCGAGGGCCTGGAGGACTTCTACGGGCGGCTCGGCTGGCGCGAGATCGGACGCTGGCCCGAAGCCCTCCGGCTCGCTCCCCACGACACCCGCGACGAGGTCCTCATGATCCTCGCGCCGCTCTGACCGCCGAGGCGTTCGGGCCCCGCCGGGCGGCGGTGCGGTGCGACCCCGGTCGGTCTCCGTGCGGGGCCGGGGAGCCTCCGGAATCCCCGGAAGTCCGGGGGTATCCATTTCGGTGTCCACCTGGTGGGCAGGTCATAAGTGGAGTTTTGACATTCCGCTTAACTTCCTACAGTCTTCTCGGCATGTCTGACCGTCACCCGATCGAGTGCGCCGCCATCGAGCTGGCGCTGATCGGCGTGGCCGCGCACTGCGTTTCCGACAATCTCTGTCGCTGAATCCGCCTGCCCCGACGCGTTTTGCGGTGATCGCCGCATCGGGGTGTCGCCCCTCCCTGCGGGCGCGGTGCCGCTCACTCTTCCCGAAGCCTCACTGTCGCCCGCCTTCCTCCGTACACCATCGGTAGCGAAAGGCTCCCTTTCCGATGTCTCGAACCACCTTCACCCCTCGCCGCCTCGCCACGGCGACCGTCACCGTCGCGCTCGTCGTCGGACTGGCGGCGTGCGGACCGAAGGCCGACGGCGGTGGTGGCACCGGCAAGGACGCCGCGCCGCAGCAGGGCGGCACCCTCACCGTCCTCAACCAGAACCCGCAGGACCAGTTCGACCCCGCACGGCTCTACACCTCCGGCGGCGGCAACGTCCCCTCGCTCGTCTTCCGCACCCTCACCACCCGCAACCGGGCCGACGGCGCGGCCGGCACCAAGGTGGTCCCGGACCTCGCCACCGACACCGGCACCCCCTCCGAGGGCGCCACCGTCTGGACGTACCACCTCAAGGACGGCCTGAAGTTCGAGGACGGCTCGCCGATCACCACCGCCGATATCAAGTACGGCATCGAAAGGTCATTCGCCCCCGAACTCTCCGGTGGCGCACCGTTCCTGAGGGACTGGCTGGTCGGCGCCGCCGACTACCAGGGCCCGTACAAGGACGGCCGCACCCTGGACGCCATCGAGACGCCGGACGAGAAGACCATCGTCTTCCGCCTCAACAAGCCCGAGGGCGACTTCCCGTACCTGGCCACCCAGACGCAGTTCGCACCCGTCCCGAAGGCCAAGGACACCGGGGCGAAGTACCAGGACCACCCCGTCTCCTCCGGCCCCTACCAGGTGGTCAAGAACGAGAACGACGGCGCGCACCTCGTCCTCAAGCGCAACCCCAACTGGTCGGCGGCGACGGACGACCAGCGCAAGGCGTACCCCGACACCGTCGACGTGCAGTCCGGTCTCGACCCGGCGGTGATCAACCAGCGGCTCTCCGCCGGCACCGGCGCCGACGCGGCCGCCGTCACCACCGACACCAACCTCGGCCCCTCCGAACTCGCCCAGGTGAAGGACGACAAGGCCCTCGCCGCACGCGTCGGCACCGGCCACTTCGGCTACGTCAACTACCTGGCGTTCAACCCCAAGGTCAAGCCCTTCGACAACCCCAAGGTCCGGCAGGCCGTCGCCTACGCGATCAACCGCACCTCGGTCGTCAACGCCGCCGGCGGCTCCTCGCTCGCCGAGGCCGCCACCACCTACCTGCCCACCCAGGAGACCTTCGGGTACACCCCCTACGACCCGTTCCCGGCCGGTGCCACCGGCAACCCGGAGAAGGCCAAGGAGCTGCTGAAGGAGGCCGGTTACCCGGACGGCCTGACCATCACGCTCACCCACTCCAGCGCCGTGGGCAAGGGCTACGGCCCGGACCTGGCCACCGCCGTCCAGGACGGCCTGAAGGCCGCCGGGATCACCGTCCAGCTGGAGGCCCTGGACTCCACCAGGTACTCCAAGACGATCCACACCGTCAGCACCGAGCCCGGCCTCTTCCTCTCCGGATGGGGCGCCGACTGGCCGTCCGGCGGCCCGTTCCTCGCACCCATCTTCGACGGCCGGCAGATCGTCACCGACGGCTACAACTTCAACTCCGCACAGCTGGACGACCCGTCGGTGAACGACGAGATCGACCAGATCAACAAGATCACCGACCACGCCGAGGCAGCCAAGCGCTGGGGCGCCCTGGACCAGCGCATCGGTGACCAGGCCCTCACCGTCCCGCTGTTCCACCCCGTCTACAAGCGGCTGTCCGGCAAGGACGTCCGCAACATCGTCATCAGCGACTGGACCGGCGTGCTCGACATCTCCCAGGTCGCGGTCAAGTAGCGGTCGGGAACGGACGGATCGGTCAGACAACCATGGCTCCACAGGAACCCAGCGCCGGGGAGGCCCGCGCGGCCTCCCCGGCCGCCGGGGGACGGCAGGTCTGGCGGCGGCTGCTCGCGCGCCGCGCCGCCCTCGCCGCCGGCCTCGTCATCGTCCTGCTCGCCCTCGTCGCGGCGGCGGCACCGCTGCTCAGCGCGCTCGAAGGCCAGGACCCCACCAGCTACCACAACGACCTGCTCGACTCGGCGGCCGGCGGGGTGCCCACCGGCTCCTTCGGCGGCGTCAGCGCCGAGCACTGGCTGGGCGTCGAACCGGGCACCGGGCGCGACGTGTTCGCCCGGCTCGTCCACGGCGCCCGGATCTCGCTGCTCGTCGCCGTCGGCGCCACCCTCGTCCAGGTCGCGATCGGCGTCCTGCTCGGCCTCACCGCAGGCCTCGGCAACCGGCTGCTCGACCAGCTGATCGGCAACACCACCGAGGTGATGCTCGCGCTGCCCTCGCTGGTCTTCGCCATCTCGCTGATGGCGGTCGTGCCCTCCGGATTCCCCCGCCCGCTCCTGCTGACCCTGGTCATCGGGCTGCTGGGCTGGGCCGGCACCTCGCGGATCGTCCGGGCGCAGACACTCAGCCTCCGGCAGCTCGACTACGTCGCCGCGGCCCGGCTCGCCGGCGCCACCCGGTGGCGCATCGCCCGCCGGGAACTGCTGCCCTCCCTGGCGGCGCCGGTCATCACCTACGCGGCGGTGCTGCTCCCGTCCAATGTGATCGCCGAGGCCGGGCTCTCCTTCCTCGGCGTCGGCGTCAAGCCGCCGACCTCCTCCTGGGGCCAGATGCTCTCCGGCGCGACCACCTGGTTCCGCGCGGACCCGACGTACGTGCTGCTGCCGTCGGCGCTGCTGTTCGTCACCGTGCTCGCCTTCACCGTGCTCGGCGACGCCGTCCGCACCGAGCTCGACCCCCGCGCGGCCTCCCGGCTGCGGGTCGGCACGGCGCGGGGCGGCGCCGGTGCGGCGAGCGGCGGTCTCTCGACTGCCGGTTCCTCAAGTGCCGGTTCTTCGACTGCCGGTTCTTCGAGCGGCGCCGAGGAGGCCACCGCATGACCCGCTTCCTGCTCCGCAAGGCCGTCGGCATGCTCGGCGTCCTGCTCGCCCTCTCCCTGATCGTCTACGCGGTCTTCTACATCGCCCCCGGCGACCCCGCCCAGCTGGCCTGCGGCGAGAAGTGCAGCCCCGCCCAGGTCGCCCAGGTGCGCGAACGGCTCGGCCTCGACGCCCCCGTCCACCTGCAGTACGCCCACTTCCTCCAGGGCATCGTCGCCGGACGCGACTTCAGCGCCGGCACGGGCCTGCTGCACTGCCCGGCGCCCTGCCTGGGCGTCTCCTACCGCAGCGGCGAGCAGGTCACCGACATGATCACCGCCCGGCTGCCGGTCACGGCCTCGCTCGCGCTCGGCGCGATGGTGCTCTGGCTCGTCCTCGGGGTCGGCACCGGGCTGGTCTCCGCGCTGCGCCGGGGCCGGCTCAGCGAGCGCCTGCTGACCGGCCTGACCCTGGCCGGCAGCTCCATCCCGGTCTTCATCATCGGTCTGGTGCTGCTCATCGTCCTGTGCGCCCAGCTCCAGTGGCTGCCGTTCCCGAGCTACGTACCGCTCACCGACGACCCCCAGCAGTGGTTCTGGGGCCTGCTGCTGCCCTGGGTCTCGCTCGCCCTGATCGAGTCCGCCAAGTACGCCCGGCTGACCCGCTCGTCCATGCTGGAGGCCCTCGCCGACGACCACATCCGGACCTTCCGGGCGTACGGCGTCAGCGAGCGGCGCCTGGTGACCCGGCACGCGCTGCGCGGCGCGCTCACCCCGGTGATCGCGCTCACCGCCATCGACCTCGGGACGATGTTCGGGTCCGCCGTGCTGACCGAGTCGCTCTTCGGCCTCCCGGGGCTCGGCAAGCTGCTGGTCACCTCGGTCGGCCTGATCGACCTGCCGACCGTCGTCGGCCTCACCCTCGTCACCGGGTTCTGCGTGGTCCTCGCCAACGTCATCGCGGACGTGCTCTACGCGGTGTCCGACCGAAGGGTGGTCCTGACGTGAGCGCCGAACCGCTGGGCGCCGAGCGTCTGGTCGCCAAGTCTCCGGGTGCCGAGTCTCCGGCTGCCGAGTCACGGGGTGTCGAGTCTCCGGGTGCCGAACCCCTGGTCGACGTCCGGGACCTGGTCGTCGACTTCCCGGTCGGCGACGGCCACGTGCGCGCCGTCGACGGCGTGGGCTTCACCCTGGAGGCCGGACAGGCACTCGGCATCGTCGGCGAGTCCGGCTCCGGCAAGAGCACCGTCGCCTACGGACTGCTCGGCCTGCACCGCGGGACCGGAGCCCGGATCGGCGGCACCGTCCGGGTCGCCGGCGTGGACGCCGTCACCGCCGAGGGCGCGGAACTCCGGCGCCTGCGCGGCGGACTGGCCGCCATGGTGTTCCAGGACCCGCTCTCCGCGCTCGACCCGTACTACGCGGTGGGCGACCAGATCGCCGAGGTCGTCCAGGTCCACCGGGACGTCTCCCGCCGGGGCGCCAGGGCCCGGGCCGTCGAGGTGCTCGACCGCGTCGGCATCGCCGACGCGGCCCGCCGCTCGCGCTCGCGTCCGCACGAGTTCAGCGGCGGAATGCGCCAGCGGGTGCTGATCGCGATGGCCCTCGCCTGCGAGCCGCGACTGCTGGTCGCCGACGAGCCGACGACCGCGCTGGACGTCACCGTCCAGGCCCAGATCCTCGACCTGCTCCACGAGTTGCGCGCGGAGACCGGGGCCGGGCTGGTCCTGGTCACCCACGACCTGGGCGTGGTCGCCGGAAGCGTCGACCGGGTGCTGGTGATGAAGGACGGCCGGGCGGTGGAACACGGCCCGGTCACCGAGGTGCTGGGCGCTCCGCGCGAGCCGTACACCCGCGCGCTGCTGTCGGCGGTGCCCCGGGTCGACGCGCCCGGCGCTCCGGACGTGTCGACCGCATCGACCGTTCCGACCGTCTCAACCGCTCCGACCGGGACGGCCGAGTCGGTCGGGGGAGAGGTCCTGCTCGAAGCCACCGACCTGCGCCGGGAGTTCGCCACCCGGGGCGGCCTCACCCGGCGCGCCGCCCCCGTCACCGCCGTGGACGGCGTCTCGCTCACCGTACGGGCCGGCGAGACCCTGGGCATCGTCGGCGAGTCCGGCTCCGGAAAGACCACGCTCGGACGGATGCTCGTCCGGCTGCTGGAACCGACCGGCGGCCGGCTCCACTACCGCGGCCGCGACATCGGCGCGCTGGGGGAGAAGGAACTGCGCCCGCTCCGGCGGGAACTGCAGATGGTCTTCCAGGACCCGGTGTCCTCGCTCAACCCGCGCCGCTCCATCGGGGAGTCCGTCGCCGACCCGCTGCGCATCGCCGGCGAGAACGACGAGCGCCGCATCCGCGCCCGGGTCGGCGAACTCCTCGAACGCGTGGGGCTCGACCCCGACTGGTACCACCGCTATCCGCACGAGTTCTCCGGCGGGCAGCGGCAGCGGGTCGGCATCGCCCGGGCGCTCGCGCCCCAGCCGCGACTGATCGTCTGCGACGAACCGGTCTCCGCGCTGGACGTCACCACCCAGGCCCAAGTGGTCGAGCTGCTGGGCGAGTTGCAACGCGACCTCGGCCTCGCGCTGGTCTTCATCGCCCACGACCTCGCCGTGGTCCGGCAGGTCAGCGACCGGGTCGCCGTGATGCGGGCCGGACGGATCGTGGAGCAGGGCGACGCCGACGCCGTGTACGACTCGCCCCAGCACGCCTACACCAAGGGCCTGCTGGCCGCCGTACCCGTGCTCGACCCGGTCGAGGCGACCGCCCGACGCCACGCCCGACTGGCAACCGCCGGCGCCTGACCGAACCCGGCCCCGGACCGGCCCGCACCCCACGGGGTGCGGGCCGGCTGCGTTGCCGGAGCACCCGGCGCACACCACGACACCGCCCGTGCGGGTCCGGCGGGACGGACGCTCCGGCGGAACCCGGGCCCGCCGGGGCGCCGGCTGCCGTCACCTACACTGCGGCCATGACTGGCTTACTACGTCTATGGGTTGCGCGAGGAGCTTCCTCGCCCGGTGACATGCCTCGACGGTCGGGAATCATGACAGCCGTAGCACTCGTGCTGCTGGCGGCGGATTTCGTCACCAAACAGATAGCGCTGACACATTTCTCGGGGAGCGATCCGACAGAGGCCCTCGGTGGGCTTCTGAGATTCACGCTGGTCTTCAACTCGGGTGGAGCATTCTCCATCGGGGAGGGGGAGGCATGGTTCTTCACCACGGTGAAGATCGTGGTCGTCGTCGCCATGCTGGTGGTGTCGCCCCGAATCCGTACCCCCGTCTGGGCGGTCTCCTTCGGGCTGGTCATCGCCGGGGCAGCCGGAAATCTCGTCGACCGGTTGTTCCGGGCCCCCTCCCCGTTGCAGGGGCGCGTCGTGGACTGGATCCAACTGCCGCACTGGCCGGTCTTCAACCTCGCCGACTGTGGCGTGGTGTGCGGCAGCGCCCTGGTGATGTGGGCCTCGATGCGAGGCATCCGCCTGAACGGTACGCGCGAGTCCGACGCGCCGGCCGAGGCGGGCGCAACGGAGCGGACTGCCGAGGGGAGGGACCGGTAGGCAATGGGCCTTCCGGCCCAGCCGTACCGCTGCCGTACGGGCCTGGGCGCCGGGCCCGGCGCCGCGATGGCCCGGGCCCGGCAGGCCGGGGCGCCGGGCCCTCCTAACCGTTGCCGATGGTGAGTTGGGCGATGGTCCCGAGCTCCTCGGTGTCGTCGAGGTCGAGCAGTGAGAGGTGGGCGGCCGCCGGGTTGCCCGCGGCGAAGTTGTTCCGGTTCAGAGTCGTGACCGGGACGACCGCCTTCACGGTCGCGCCCGTGCAGCTGGGGGCGAACCGGGTGGCGCCGAGGGCACCGGAGCGCCGGTCCTCGGCGGTCACGGTCGCGGACCTGACGAAGCCGCCGGGGTCGCAGGAGTACGCGATGGTGATGTTCACCGTCGTCGAAGAACTGCCGGAGACGGTCGCGCCGTCGATCCGCACCCCGGTGCCGGCGTGCGCCGGAGCTGCGCCGAGCAGCATCCCCACGGCCAGTGCGGGGACGCCGAGCCAGGTCGCGATCCTGCCGTTCATGAGGGTCCCTTCGTTGTCGGTTACCTGTCATGCTACGAACGGCGGTGCGCACCGGCCAGGCCCGCCGACGAAGTTGGAGCGGTGTTCATCCGGGCGCCCCCGCCGACGTGGCCAGGGGAGGCGCTGCGCGTGGTGCTGCCGATGCGCCGGGCCGGGGCAGCCTGCCAGGCGGGCGAGGGCCAGGGCGTGAGCGCGGTCGAGGGAGTCGCCGGCGGCGCTAGGGACGTCCGGCCGCACGCCGACGCCCTCCCAGTTCGTGCGGGAGACGGGGTTGACGGCGCGGCCGACGGGGACGGTGGCCTCCAGGTGCGGGTGCACGGTCCAGCCCTGGCACGGATGTGCGCCGCCGCGGGTGCGCTCGCCGACGACCACGGCGCGGCCGAGCTGCTGGAGGTCGTACGCCAGCTCCTCGGCGGCGGAGAAGGTGCTGTCGCTGGACAGTACGTACAGCGGCTTGCTGCCGCCGGAGCGCGCGCCGGGAACGTGCGGCAGGCTCCAGGACTGCTCGCTGCGTCCGCCGCCGTGCCAGTGCATGGTGTTGAGGTGGGTGACCGGTTCGGCGTGGTGCTTCAGCCTCAGGTGCCGGTCGCCGTTGACGGATCGCAGGTCCGCGGTGACCAGCCGGGCCAGCTCCTAGGCGCCGTCGACGTCGTGGGCGCCCTCGGTGAGGCGTCGTCGCAGCAGGCCGGCGAGCTGTTCGGCTATGTCGGGGAAAACGTAGTGCTCGGTCAGCAGCCGGGCCGTCTCGTCGATGACAGGGGCGGGCTGAAGCTTCGTCGTAGTCGTCATGGCAGGGAGTAGAGCACTGCCCTTGCGAAAGCGTCAAAGAGTTCAGACACTTTCGGCATGCGTGATCAGCCGTCCTACCCGCCGCCTTCCGAGGAAGTTCTGGAGATCGGTGCGCCCGAGCAGTTCGCGGCGCTCTCCCACCCGTTGCGTCAGCGGCTGCTCTTCGCCCTGGGCCACCGGCCTGCCACCATCAGGCAGCTTGCGGCGCAGCTCGACGCCAAGAAGGGCAACGTGGCCCACCACCTCAAGGTGCTCCGCGACGCCGGGCTGGTCCGCGTCGTCGAGACCCGCCAGGTCCGCGGCGGCACCGAGCAGTACTACCAGCGCACGGCCCGCCACATGGTCGTCGTCGAACCTCAAGCGGTGGGCACCGCCGCGATGTTCGCCGCGGTCGCCCAGGAGCTGGACCTCTCTCCCGCCGAGACCCACCTGACACTGCGCCACCTGCGTCTCGGTCCCGCGAAGGCGAGAGAACTCGGCGAGGCCCTCACCGAACTGGTCGACGAGGCCGAGGAGGACGCGGAGGACCAGCCCCTGCACGGCGTGCTGGTGGCGCTCTATCAGCAGGCGCTGCCGAGCGGCACTACCGGCACCTCCGGCACCACCGATGCTGCCCGGCCTCGCGGCGCCCATGCTCCTCCGCCACCCGTGGTGGAGGAGAAGGACGGATTCCATGGCGATTTCCTACAGTCTTGAGCTGGTGACCCCGTGGGCCCCGGTCCGGGTCGCCCGGAGGCTCGTCGACGTCGCCCGGCCGATGCGGCTCTTCGCCGTCCCCGCGACCGTCCCCGCGACCGCCGACACGCTGCTCGCGGACGGCGCGCTCACGGTGCACGGCACCTGGATCCGGGTGACCCCGCTCAAGCCCACCCCCTGGGGAGATCCCCGGATCGGCGGCCGGGTCTTCACCCCGACCGTCTCGGTCGCCTTCCGGCTCGGCAAGACCACCGACGTCTCCGGCCAGCAGGACGACATGATCCGGCTGTCCGACGCCCTCCTCGCGCGGGTGCCCGGTGACGCGGTTCTGCACCTCGACCAGGAGGACGTCTGGATGGTGCGCCGGGACGGCGAGTTGATCCTCGGCGAGCGGTCCGACAGCTGGCCGCCGGACCGCCTCGCCACCGTCTCGGGGTCCTACCGCCGCCGGACGTACGAGTTCGTCCACGAGGACTGACCGAACCGGGTTGTCCGACCCTCGTGCGATCGTCTGCGAAGGGACTGACGCCCGCGCCGGCGCGCGGAGGACGGAGGGGCACGATGACGGGCTGGGCCGGTGTGAGCCGGGAGGGCCGGCGGGACCACGGCGAGATCCGCGAGCGGTTCGACGCGGGCGCCGACCCGGATGCGTGGGGCTCGGGGCGCCCGCTGCACCGGGCGGCAGGGAGCGGATCCCCCGAGGTGGTGGCCGAACTGGCGGGCCGCGTCTCGGACGTGGACGCGTTGGAGGACGGGACGACCGCGCTGTGGGAGGCCGTCATGGACAACCGGCCGGACAATGCCCGGGCCCTCGTGGCCGCGGGTGCCGATCCCTGGCGGCCACTGCTCGGCGGCTGGTCGCCGGGCCGCCTCGCGCTGGCCGGCCCGACCCCCGACCTGTTCCCCGTCCCGGACGGGGAACCCGGCCTGACGGCCGCCGAGCGGGCCGCCGTCCAGCGCGGCCGGCAACTCCTCCGGGCCCTGGGGCGCTTCCACTACGAGGGCACCGGCCTCGCCTGCATCGCCGGCATCGACGCCGCCGAGGCGATCCGCCGCCTGGACGCGACGCCCGCGGACGAGGAGTTCATGGAGCGCTTCCTCGACTGCCCGTACGAGTACGGCATGGCCGAGAGGCTGCTCGTCGCCGGCGTCACGACCGTTCCCGGCGGATGCGTCGTCACCCAGCCCTGGGGTCACGCCCCGTCCGCTCTCGATGCGATGACCCGTCTGACCGCCGGCACCGTCGGCTACGGCCTCTACGCCAACCCCAAGAGCGGCAACCAGGGCGGCATCGTCCGCGACGGCGCCGTCGAAGGATGGGACCTCCACCCCGGCGGCGGCCCCCGGCAGGGCGACACCCCCGAGGAGGTGCTGGCCGGCTACCTCTACCACCACCACGCCGTCGCCCATGCCTGTGCCTTCGCCGGCCTGCGACCCGTCGACGCCCGCGCCGTCACCGGGCCCGCCGACACGTGGATCCGGCTGCCCGACCCCGGCCGGCGGGAGCACTGACCGGCCCGCAGGCCGTCCGCCTGCCGCCTGCCCGGCGGCC